>DASXOS010000125.1:0-2663 GCA_036494115.1 Solirubrobacteraceae bacterium
TCTCGCAGATCGTGGGGAACACGTCGATGTGCGAGACGAGCTCGTCGACCGCGTAACCCCCGTCGAAGCCGGCGCCGCGCAGGATCATCATCACCCCGACGCCGCGGTCAAGCAGGCTGGCCTTGGCGGTGGGGAACGCGAGCCCGTGGTCGGTCGTGGAGATCACCAGCGTGTTGCGGTCGAGACCGGTTTCGTTGAGCTTGTTGAGCACGGCCCCGATGCCGTGGTCAAGCGCGCGGGCGCTGGCCTTGTAGGCGGCCACGTCCTGGCGGATCTCGGCGGTGTCGGGGAGAAAGGGCGGCGGCAGCGAGTAGACACGGTCGCGAACGGAGCTCGGGGCGAAGAAGCTGCGATGGGTCTCGAAGAAGCCGACCGACAGGAAGAACGGCTCCTCGAGCCCGCTCGAGAGCGCCGTGATCGCGGCCGGCGCGACCGAGCTGGCATTCGTGTCCGGGATCTCGTAGACGGTGTCGTAGCCGAGCACTGCCGGATCGGCCGACACGTGTTGCTCGCCGATCAGCCCCGTGTGGTAGCCCGCGCTGCGGAGCGTTGAGACGACGTGGTGGCCGTAGTCGTTGAGGGAGAAGCCGCGGTGCGCCAGCCCCATCATGCCGTTGTTGTGGCAGTACTCGCCCGTGAGTAGGGCGGCGCGGCTGCCCGAGCACGAGGGCGCGGCGCAGAACGCGTTGCGGAACATCACGCCCTGATCCGCGAGCCACTGGATGTTCGGCGTCGGGATGGCATGCCCGTACGGCTGGACGTAGCGCCCAGTGTCGTGCGAGTTCAAGTAGAGGATGTTGGGTGGCATGCGATGAGCGTCAGCGACCGACGAGCACGGCGCCTGCTGCCTGCGCCGCATCTCGATGGTACGCGGCGACCCACTCGTCAGAGAGTTGGTCCGCCTGGCGCTGCATCTTCTCAGCCGGGTGCCATCCCGGGTCCAGCTCTGCTCCGACGTGGTCGATCACGGAGCGCACCGTGCCCTCGGGATCTCGCTCCAGGTCGTCCTCGTAGACGACCTTCAGCACCGGGATCCGATGCTGGTCGAAGTACGCCTGCCAGCCCTCGTCGTCCGCGTGCAGTCCTTTGACCAGGTAGTCGACGCCCTCGAAGCGGTAGGTGAGCGTGGCCTCCTCGCCCTCCTTGCGCTCGCGCTCCATCCGCCACGACCTCGTCTGCAGCGCCCGCCACAGGCTGACTGCCTGGCGCACCTTGTCGCGGCGCGTGACCCAGACGTAGCGTGGCTCGTCGAACAGTCTGGTCAGCAGGTCGTAAAGCTCCAGCCCCGAGTACTCGGGGAGCTCTCCGGCGAGTGCGTGTAGCTCGGGGAGGTGGCGCCACATCATCTTCGTGCCGAACACGCCGTTCGGCGTGGTGCCGAGCTCGAACGTGCGCTTCAGGTGTTCGTGGTAGTCGCTCATTCCGATCAGCGAGGAGTGCGCGGGCGCGCGCGGCGGCGTCTGATCGTCACGGATGCCGGCCCCGGTTCGCGGGAGGTTCTCCAGGTAGTCACCGGGGTGGGGAGGACGGCCGGTGTCGCCCTTGGCCTCGAAGTACTCCTCGGGGCGGCCGGCGACGTTGGTGTGCTTGAGCAGCTCGCACAGAAGCGTTGAGCCGCTGCGGGGGGTGGCGCATACCAGGTACGAGAGCATTGTTCCCAAAGTCTACCGAGTAACTGGGATAACTCCTTGTGCAGTATGACTACCCCGGGCCGCGGCCGGTGATGCAACGCGGACCGATGGCAGCGCCGGTGGTGCCCATCTAGGTGGCGCGCGCGGCGTCGGCCGCCAAGATCTGGTCGGCCTTGAGCCCCAGCCCGAGCCGCTCGCGGCCATCCGACTCATGCGGCGAGAGCCCCGACACCTCATGCACGCGCGAGAGCCGGTAGCCGACGGTGTGCCGGTGCAGGCGCATCGCCTCGGCCGTCTCGGTCGTCGAGCCATGATGGGCCAGGAACGCCTGCAGCGTGGCCAGGAGATCGGTGTCGTGCTCGGCGTCGTACTGCGCGAGCGGTGACACGGTCCGGGCGCGGAGCTCCTCGAGCTGCCCGCGGTCGCGCAGCAGCACCCCGATCAGCAGGCGGTAGGTCTCCTCCTGGGCGGGGAGGATCCGCTCGCCGAGCGCGACCAGCAGCTCCGCCTCGCGGAGGGCGCGGTGCAGGTCGGCCGGGTCCCGCCGGGGGGTCGAGAGGGCCACGGTGGCGCCGCCTCTGGTCAGGTCCTCGGCGAGTCGCCCCGCCTGCTCCAACGCGAGCCGTCCCGCGTGCTCCGCGGCGCCCAGCGGCACGAGCCCGAGGATTCGGCCCCCGCCGGCGTCGGCGAGCATCGCCTCCGGGTCACCGGGTAGCGCTCCCTCGACCCCCGGCCCGGGCGCTCCGGGTCGGCGGCCCGACGACGGCCACCCCGCGCAGAGCGCCACGGCCCCCCGCTCGAGCTCGAACCCGAGCCGGCGCGCCTGGGCGAGCAGCGACGCTGTCTCGGCGGGCGGCTTGAACGCGAGCGCGATCAGTAGCTCCCGGATCGAGCCCACTGGGTCGGCCAGGGAGTCGCGCATCAGCGCAGCGACAGCGGCCGCGGTGGCGGCCGCCTCGAGCCACGCGCGCTGGTCGGGATCAGGTCGCCGGTCGGGGCCAGATCGCCCGTCGCCGAGCGCGGCGACCACGC
>DASXOS010000126.1:0-58888 GCA_036494115.1 Solirubrobacteraceae bacterium
TGGGGCACTGTGCCGAACCCAATTGGTGACGGTGTGGCCCCGGCGACCGGACCGGCGCTGACGTAACTGATCGTGATCGAGGGGACGCCGGTGTTGTCGAGGCTCGCGACCACGTGGCTCACGGACGCGTCGGTGAACGAAGCACCACCACCTCCGCCGCCGCCGGAGCTGCCGTTGCACCCGGACGCGCCGCCGCCGCCGCCATTCAGCCCGCCGCCACCTCCGCCGCCGGGACCGCCGGCCCCAAACGCACCCGGACCGCCGCCGCCGCCTCCCATGCCAGACGTGCCGTCGTCGCCGGCGCTGCCGCAGTTACCGGTGGACGGTGCGCCACCCGTACCAGGCGAGCCGGGTGTTCCGGGCCCGCCCGCGCCCCCGGCGTCCGGTCCGCCCCCCGGCTGCCCGATTCCCTTGGCGTCGCCTCCCGCGCCCCCGTCGTTCGCTCCGTAGTCGCCCCCGGCGCCGGCGCCGCCCGCCGCAATCAGCAGCGGCGTCGTGTCTGAGAACAGCGAAGACGCGCCTCCTCCTCCTCCTGCACCGTTTCCGTTGTCGACTGCGGAGGACCCACCCGCACCCCCGCCGTTGAAGCCTCCCGCGCCTCCGGCCGTTCCGGCGGCGTCGGCGCCGTTGCCCCCGACCGTCACCGTCAGTGGTCCCGCGGTCACCGGTACGTCACCGCTGGTCATCGCGGCGCGGCCGCCCGCCGCAGAGTGGACCCCGTTGTCACCGCCGCGGCCGCCAATCGCCACGACGTGGAGCGACGTGACGCCAGTGGGAACAACGAACGTCTGCGAAGCGCCGGTGTAGTCGAAACGCACCGTGGTGGTAACCGCGGCGCGGCCCACCCCTGGGGCCGTTAGCGCAACGACGACGAGCAAGGACGAGGGCGCGAGGATATGCCAGAGCCTGGATCTCATCGGCCGATCCTATAGGTGTGTAGACACGACACCCATTCGCCATGTGGCTCCTACCGGGCGCGCCAACTCAGTGGGCGATCCAGGACTCGAACCTGGGACCTCTTCCTTATCAGAGAAGCGCTCTAACCGACTGAGCTAATCGCCCTTCGCTTCGCTTGCAACCCGCTGGCGCTCGAGAGCGGCGTGTTGCGGTCAGGGCATGGTAGCGCCGAGCGTCAGCCGGGCATCGACGCCGAACGTGCCGTCCCGTGCGCTCATCTCGCTCGCGCGGACGAGGACGCTCAGGCCGCGGGCCTGACGCGGAGGCGACGGGCCAGATCGAGCGCCTCGTCGAGCGAGGCGAAGGTGACCTGGGCGCGGTAGCCGCGGCCCGCCGGTGTGACCTCGATCTCGGCGCCGAGGGCGCCACCGAGGGCATCTGAGATCTGCTCGATGGCCTCTGCCTGATCGGGATGCAGGGCGCGGCGGCGACGGCCGGCCTTCGGCACGGTCCTGGCCCCGGCGGTGCCGGCCGCACGGGCGCGCGTCTCGAGCTCGCGCACGGACCAGCCGGACGCGGCGGCCTCGCGGGCGAGCCTGCGGCGCTGATCGTGGTCCTCGGCCATCAGCAGCGCACGGCCGTGACCCTCGGTCAGATGCCCCCGCTCGATCAGCTCGAGTGTCTCGTCGGGCAACTCAAGTAACCGGATCAGATTACTGACAGCAACCCGACTGCGGCCGACGCGGAGTCCCACGTCCTCGCGCGTCAGCCCCAACTCCTCGACGAGCGCGGCGCAGGCGCGCGCCTCCTCGATCGGGTTCAGGTCCTCGCGTGCCATGTTCTCGATCAGCGCCACCTCGAGTGAGGCGGCGTCATCGTGGTGGCGGACCACGGCGGGAACCAAGTCGAGCTCGGCGAGCTGGGCCGCGCGCCAGCGGCGCTCCCCCGCGATCAGCTCGTAGCGTCCGCCGGCGAGCGGTCTGACCAATACCGGCTGAAGCACACCGCGGGCACGAATCGAGTCGGCCAACGAGACGAGCGTGTCCTCGTCGAACGATCGGCGGGGCTGGTTCGGATTGGGCGAGATCAGCTCGGCCGGAAGCTGACGCAGCTCCTCGGGCTCATCCTTGGGGGCCGCCGACAGGATCGCGGCGAGGCCCCGGCCCATTCCCTTCTGACGTTCAGCCACGCGCGGCCACCTCCTTTGCCAGATCGAAGTACGCGTCGGCCCCGGCGCAGTGGGGATCATGATGGATCACCGGCTTGCCGAAGCTCGGCGCCTCGCCGATCCGCACGTTGCGCGGGATCACCGTGTCGAAGACGAGATCCGGGAAATGCTGGCGGACCTCCCGCTCGACGTCCTGGGCCAGCCGGGTGCGGCCGTCGTGCATCGTCAGCAGCATGCCCGCGACCGTGAGCCGGGGGTTCATCTCCCGCTGCACGAGGGACAGGGTGTCGAGTAGCCCGGCCAGGCCCTCGAGCGCAAAGTACTCGGATTGAACAGGGACGATCACGCGATCAGCGGCCACGAGGGCGTTGACGGTCAGCGGTCCGAGCGATGGCGGGCAGTCGAGCAGGATGAACGCATAGCGATCGCGGACCGCGGCGAGGGCGTCGCGCAGCCGGGTCTCGGAGCCGGCCGCGCGTGGCAACTCGACGGTGGCGCCGGCGAGATCGGGACCGGCGGGCGCAACCGAGAGGTGCTCGATCGAGCTGGGCACGATCACGTCCTCGAGCGACGAGGAGCCGGCGAGGACGTCGTAGACCGTGTTCGGCAGATCCTTGCCGACACCGAGGCCGAGCGTCGCGTTGCACTGCGGATCGATGTCGATGACGAGCGCGTCGTAGCCGGCCTCGGCGACGCATGCGGCAAGGTTGACGGCGGTCGTGGTCTTGCCGACCCCGCCCTTCTGGTTGGCGATCGCGTAGACGGTCCCCATCGCCATTGAAGCTACCGGCGGGCGCGGTCAGACGGCGAGTCGCCGAGTGGCCGCCTCCGTGCCACTCCGGGGCGCCGTGGGAAACGCGTTGCAGTTTCCATAACCTTGGACATGAGGTGGAGGTACCGGTGCTCGGCGCCCGAATAGGGTTGGACGTGGACGGGCTCGAGCACCTCGAGTCCGAGCTCGTCCGCCGCTACCTTCGCCGCGCGCTCGCCGCCTGGGTCACGCCGGCCACGCCACGCGACAAGGGTGCCTCCGATCTCCAGCAGCGGCGCGGCGTACTCCGCAACCACGCTGAGCGGCGCGAGCGCGCGCGCTGTGACCAGACCGAACCCGGGGCCGTTGCGCCCGACCTCCTCCGCGCGCGCGTGTACGACGTCGGCGTTCTCCACGCCCGCAGCCTCGACCGCACGCTTAAGGAAGGCACATTTGCGGGCGCTGCTCTCGACCAGCGTGATCCTCGATCCGGGCAAGGCGATCGCGAGTGGGAGGCCAGGGAAACCGGCACCCGAGCCGATGTCCGCGATTGCCACCGCCGCTCGTACCTGTGGCAGTTCGATCGCCACCAGGGAATCGGCGAGGTGGTCGTCGCTGATCGCCTGCCGGTCGCGGACGGTCGTGGGCGCCAGGGGATCCTCCGCGACGAGCCTGGCGAGAGTGGCGAGCTGCTCGCACGCTCGGTGATCCAGGCCGAAGCGCGCCGCAAGCCCGGCGGTCACTCCGAGCTCTCCGGGCGCGCCCGCTCGCGCGCGATGAAATCGGCATAGTGCTCGCGCATCGTCTTGAGTCGATCCGCGGCATAACCGTCAAGTCCAGCGTGAAGCTCCTGCTCGAGCAGGGGGAGAACGTCCCGCACGAGAGTCCGGCCGCGCGCCATCCACTGGTAGTAGGAGCGGCCCCCGTGGTTGTAGGGGCCGTATAGACGGCTCTCCGGGAAGCGCGCGACCAGCCACTGGAACAAGGCCTCGTGCCGCGTGTGCATGCGCAGCGTTATCTGGGGCTGCTTGCCGTCGCCCCCAAAGGAGCCCTCTCCGACGAGCAGGCCCACGACCACGCCGCGCTCAAAATCCGACAGCACACTACGAGTTGTAGCGCCCTGGGCTGTTTCACTGGGGTAAAAAACGTGAAACGTGTGGCGCGAGCCGGCGTCGCGACGGACTGCCGGGCTCCTAGTGGACCAGCGGCGCGACGACCAAGCGGCGCGAGGGCTCCTGGCCCTCGCTGTAGGTCTCGACGTCGCGCCGGTCCTTGAGGTGCTCGTGCACGACCTTGCGTTCGAGGGCACTCATCGGATCGAGCGCGACCGGGCGCTGGTCGTGGATGGCGGCCTCGGCCGCCTGATCGCCAGCGGCACGCAGCGCGGTGGCGCGGCGCTCGCGGTAGCCGGAGGCGTCCACCGTGACGCCCTTGCGGTCCTGGCCGCTACGGAACGCGATGCGGTAGGCGAGGTGCTGAATCGCGTCGATCGTCTGGCCGTGATGGCCGATCAGCAGGCCGAGGTCCTCGCCGACGTACTCGGCCGAGATCCCGTCGGCCTCCTCGTCGACCCGCACGCTGGCATCGACCCCGGCTTCCGAGGCGATGCGTTCGAGCAGGTCGCTTACGCGATCAGCGGCTTCGCTCATGAGCACAACCCTACCGGCGTCGGCCGGAGCGCTTCTTCTTCTTGCGCGGAGGCGGCGGTGGTGCCGAACGTGGGCGCGACGGAGCGCCGACGCCTGCCGGTTCCTTCTCCTTTTCCTGCTTGGCACGAGCTCCGCGCAGGAGACCGCCGAGACCGCCGCCATTACCCGAGTCGGAGCCGTTCGGACCACGCCCGGGCCCGCGGCCTCCCCCGCCAGAGCTGCCGCCACCGGAGCCACCGCCGTCGCCGGCCGAGCCACCCGCGGTTGCGACAGCCGGCGGTCCCACCGGCCCCAGTCTTCGCTTCACGATGTACTGCTGGGCGATCGTCCAGGTGTTCGTCGTGATCCAGTAGACGATGACGCCGGCCGGGAAGTTGATGATGAAGATGACGAAGAACAGCGGCATGACCAGCATGATCTGGCGCTGCGTCTTTTCCATCGTCGAACTCGACATGAGCAGCGACGAGCCGAGCTGGGTTCCGACGTAGAGGACGATCAAGACGATCAGCACCGCGCCCGTGGCCTTGCCGGTGAGGTCGGGAATAAAGAGGAAGTCGGCGCCGTTGTGGGGACCACAGGCGACCGTGTGAGCGTGGCTGATCCCGACCCAATGGCCATTCACCTGGTGCGCGCCGGGCTGGCTCTGCGGACAGATGTCGATCCGCAGGCTCGAACGCAGCATGTAGAACAGCGAGATGAAGACCGGAAGCTGCGCGACGAGCGGGAGACAGGAGCCCAGCGGGTTGACCGAGTTCTCCTTGTAGAACTTCATGACTTCCTGCTGTTGGCGTTGCTTGTCGTCCTTGTACTTGTTCTGGATCGCCTTCAGTTCCGGCTGCAGGCGCTGGAGCTTCTGCATCGAGTGGAACTGCCTGAGCGTCAGCGGCAAAAGCAGCGCGCGCACGATCACGGTGAGCAGCACAATCGACCAGCCCCAGGATCCGCCGATGGTGCTGTGGATCGCCTTCAGCACCGCCTCGAACACGTCGATCAGCGGCTGGAAGATGTTCGCGTAGAAGAAGACCATGGATCAGGCGGTCGGTGCGGGGGTGGGAGGCTTGAACAGCCGTTGGTCCTCGACCGGGTCGAACCCTCCGTGGCTCCAAGGATTGCAGCGAAGCAGCCGCCAGCCGGCGAGAATCAGTCCGCGGAGTATGCCGAATGTCCCAATCGCCTGCGCGGCGTATTCGGAGCACGAGGGGTAGTACTTACACCGCGAGCCGAATACCGGCGAGAGCAGCCGCTGGTAGAGCCGGATCGGCAGCGTGAATGCAGAGCGCAGCGGCCTCACGAGCGGGCTCCGTCGACCTTGCCGATCAACTCGCCGAGCGCACGCTGAATGCCCGCGAGCCCTTCGCGTTCGGCCAGCTCCCGGGCGTCTGGCCGGGCCACGACGACGGCGTCCGTGCCCTCGGGGAGCCGGTCGCTCTCGACGGCGAACGCCTCGCGGAGCAGCCGCTTGACGCGGTTGCGCTCGACGGCGCCGCCAACCTTCCGGGACACCGACAGGCCGAGCCGAGAGGTCGACTCATCGCTGCGCGGAAAGACGTAGAGCACGAGCTCTCGGCCCGCGTGGGAGCGTCCCGCGCGGAACACGCGGTCGAAGTCGGCGCTGCGAGAAAGCCGGCCCCTGCCCGGACGGGGCCGCGGACCCGCCAGGCGGCGCATCAGACCGTCAGCCGCTTGCGACCCTTGGTGCGACGGCGCTTCAGCGTGAGGCGCCCGGCGCGCGTCTGCATCCGCGCGCGGAATCCATGAGTCCGCGCTCGCTTGCGCTTTTTCGGCTGATAGGTGCGTTTCATTGCTCACGTGCCCGGAACGGGTTGCGGCTGAGTATACGCGGAGCCTGTCGAACGCCTGGAGGGCGCTCCCAACCATCCGTTTCGGCGCAGATCGGCTTTTTCCCGCGCTTTGCGACGAGGCCTCTCGGGACCAACCCTGCGGCTCGAAACCCGTTGGTATATTCGCCCGCCCGGGCGTCCTGCCCAACCTCATCGATTGGACCGCTGACGCTCCGAGGGAGGAGCCGCTTGGAGCTGCCTGCTCAGGGAGAGCCCATACCTGCTTGGCGCGAGATCCGCGCCGATCTCCGACGAGCCGTCGGCGACACCACGTACGAGATCTGGCTGTCGTCGCTGAAGCCAAAGGCCTGGGACGGGCAGGTGCTGGTACTCGGCTGTCCCCCCGCCACTCAAGCCTGGATCGACAAGCGCTACCGGCGCTTACTCGAGCGCTCGACCAAGGCGGTCCTCGGCGACCGCACCCGAGTCGAACTCGATACGGGGGACCGGACCCCCCGCTCGACCCACGCTCCGGGCACTCCCGCGATGAACGCAGCCCTCAACCCGCGCTACAGCTTCGAGCAGTTCATCATCGGCGACGGGAACCGCCTGGCTCACGCCGCCTCGCTCGCCGTCGCCGAGCTCCCGGGCCAGGCCTACAACCCGCTCTTCCTCCACGCCCCGCCGGGACTCGGCAAGACCCACCTCCTGCATGCGATCGGCAATTACGTGCTGGCGTTCGGCGGTGGCGCCACCGTCCGCTACACCACGGTCGAGGCGTTCACGAACCACTTCATCACTGCGATCACCTCGCGCTCGGTCGACCGCTTCAAGCAGGCCTACCGCGACGCCGACGTGCTCCTCATCGACGACGTCCAGTTCCTAGCGAGCAAGGCGAAAACCGAGGAGGAGTTCTTCCACACCTTCAACGCCCTGTACGAGACCGGGCGTCAACTGGTGCTCACCTGCGATCGCCTGCCCCGGCAGCTCATCGCGGTCGAGGAACGGCTCCGCGAGCGGTTCGAGTCCGGGCTCGTCGCCGACATCCGGCCCCCTGACTTCGCCACGCGCGTGGCGATCCTGCGCAAACGCGTCCAGCTCGATCACATCGAGCTGAGCGACCCCCGGGTCCTGGAGTTCATCGCCGAGCGCGTCACCGACAACATCCGGACGCTCGAGGGCGCTCTGATTCGCACGGTGGCTCACCACTCGCTGACCGGCAGGCCGCTCGGCGTCGAGCTCGCCGGCGAGGTCCTGCAAGGGATCGATCCGCGGGCGGGCGGGACCGGTTCCGGCGGCCTTTCGATCAGCCGCATCCAGAGTACGGTCGCCTCCTCCTACAAGATCACCGTCGAAGAGCTCCTGTCCCCAAGCCGGGCTGCCCGCGTCGCGTGGCCACGCCACATGGCCATCCACCTCTCGCGCAAGCTCACCGACAGCTCCCTGAACGCTATCGGCGAGGCATTCGGCGGCCGCAACCACGCTACGGTCCTTCATGCCTGCAAGCGCGTCTCCGAACGTGTGCGTACCGACCCCGAGGCCGCCGGCGAACTCGACACGCTCGTGCGCTCACTCAGCGCAAGCGATGCCGACCGGGACTGTTGACACACTGGCGTGTCTTTCCCGCACGACAACTTAGCCGCTCATTGCGAGCGAATGACCACTTCTCCACACCTTCTATTCGCCCTATGACTTCTACCTTCCTTCTGAGGTATTCATCGTGAAGATCTCCCTCGAGCGAGACGTTCTGCTCGGACAGCTCCAGACGGTCAGCCGAGTCGCCTCGACCCGCAGCGCGATCCAGGCTCTCTCGGGCGTCCAGCTCACGGCCTCCTCGAGCGGCTGCGAACTGCGAGCCACCGACATGGACGTCGGACTGCGCGTCCCGCTCGAGGCCGAGGTCGCGCGCGACGGCGTGGTCGTGCTCCCCGCGCGCTTGCTCCTGGACGTGGTCCGGGCGCTTCCCTCCCCACAGGTATCCCTCGAGCTTCGCTCGTCCGAGCAGGACGTTGAACTCGTCTCGGGCAACGCGACCTTCCACATCCGCACGCTTCGGACCGAGGACTTCCCGCCGTTCCCGGAGCCAGAGAGCGACTCGGCCGTATCGCTCCCGGCCGACGTGTTCGTCGCGACGGCGCTGAAGGTCGCCGGGTCGGCGTCCCGGGACGAGACCCGGCCGGTGCTCACCGGGATCCTGGTCTCCGCGTCGGAGCGCGAGCTGCGCATGGTGGCGACGGACTCCTATCGCCTGAGCGTCAAGGAGACCGCGCTCGAGTCGCCACTGTCCTCCGCCTTTGAGGTCAACGTGCCGGCGCGGGCGCTCCAGGAACTGGCGCGAGTGGCGGCACACGGAGGCGACGACGGCCTCACCGTGAGCGTGCGTCAAAACCAGGTGCTGTTCACGCTTGGGCGTGTGGTCCTCTCCTCCAGGCTGATCGACGGCCAGTTCCCGAACTACCGCCAGCTTTTGCCCGAGAGCTTCGAGCACGAGCTGCGGGTCGGTGGCGGTGAGCTCACCGAGGTCGTACGCCGAATCAGTCTCCTGGCGCAGAAGAACGCGCCGCTGCGGCTCGCGTTCAAGCAGGGTGAGCTGACGGTCTCGGCGCAGACTCCGGACGTCGGCGAGGCGCTCGAGTCACTGCCGGTGGCGTTCGAGGGTGAGCCGCTCGAGATCGGTTTCAACCCGGAGTTCCTGCGCGCCGGCCTCGAGGCGATCGACGAGGGTGATGTGCTGCTGAAGCTGATCAGCCCGCTGCGGCCGGGCCTGATCGAGGCGGCGGACGGCAGCGGCTTCAAGTACCTGATCATGCCGATCAGGCTGAACGTGTAGACGGGTGCGCGTCACCGGCGTCAAGCTGCGTGATTTCCGCAGCTATCCCGACGCGCAGGCGCTGCTGGGGGATGGCGTCACGGTGGTATGGGGTCCCAACGGCGCCGGCAAGACGAACCTGCTCGAGGCCGTCTACTTCGGCTGCACGGGGCGCTCCTGCCGCACCACCAATGAGCGGGAGGTCGTGCGTTTCGGCACGCAGGCCGCGCGCGTCGTCGTGGAGGCGGAAGGGGATGACGGCGTGCACGAGCTCTCGGTCGGCTTCGAGCCGGGACAGCCAAAGCGAATGCGGGCTGACGGGGCACCGGTGGAGCGGCTTCTCGACGTACCCGACCGACCGCTCGTCAGCGTGTTTCTCCCCGACCGGCTCGAGCTGATCAAGGGCGCTCCGGCGGTGCGCCGTGCTCATCTCGACCAGTTCGTGGCGGCGCTGTGGCCGACACGGGTGGCCACCCGGCGGGCGTACGCACAGGCGCTTGCCCAGCGCAACGCGCTGATCTCCCGGATCCGCGCGGGGGCCGGCTCGCGATCGTCGTTGTCGAGCTGGAATCGCCAGCTGGCGATGCACGGGATCGCGTTGATGAGTGACCGGGCCAAGGCGGTCGACCAGCTGAGCGAGCCGTTTGCCGGGCTGGGCGAGGCCCTCGGCCTGGGTGCGGACATCAATCTCCGCTATCGCCCGCGTTCCAAGGCGAACGGTGCCGAGGAACTGGCCGCGGAACTCGAGGAGCGCCTGGAGGGAGATCTCGAGCGCGGCTTCACCGGCCACGGTCCCCACCGCGACGATCTCGTGGCCCGGCGCGGCGGGCACGACCTCCGCACGTACGGCTCACAGGGACAGCAGCGGCTTGCCCTGCTTGCCCTGCTGCTTGCGGAGCGAGAGGTGATCGCCCAGGCGCGCCGCTCGCCGCCGCTGATGCTCCTCGACGATGTCATGAGCGAGCTCGACCGGACCCGCCGCCACGCGCTCGTCGAGGCGCTTCGCGCGAGTGGCGGTCAGGCGATCATCACGACGACCGACTTGGAGCACGTGCCCGGTGCCGACGCCGATTCTGGGATCTGGCGGATCGAGGTGGCCGAGGGGCGGCTTCTGCAGGAAGCGGTCGCGGTGTGACCCGGTACCGGAACGGGCCCCGCTCGATGACCTGGGCGATCGATTCCCTGCGCGACGACCTCGCGCCTGACACCGCCCTCGCCGCGGTGCAGCGGGTGTGGCCCGACGTCGTGGGCCCCTCGATTGCGGCCGAGGCAGCCCCGAGCGCGGAGCGCGGCGGGGTCCTCACGGTGTCATGCTCGGCGTCCGTCTGGGCACAGGAACTCGACCTGATGGCGCCGACGATCCTGTCCCGGCTCAACGGACGCTTGGAGGGGCGGCGGATCGAGCGGCTGCGGTGCGTCGCGGTGTGATCGGAAGGGGTTCCGCGATGGCCTGCGAAGGGTGTGGTAACGCGGCCCCGGTGCAGACCGCCTACAACCGACTTTTGTTGCACTTTTGCAGGGAAATCGTTACGCGTAAACCCCGGTTTTCCGGGGGGTCCTGTGCTATTGTTCTGTGAACAAGCTTCCGACGCCCCGGCGCTCCGACGAGAGCGCGAAACCGGGGCGTCTCAATGTCATCGGAGGATCGTTGGCACCTGACAGCGGCGCCTCAGGGCGCCAGGACAACAGTAGTTATGACGCCCAGGACATCACCGTCCTGGAGGGCCTCGAGGCGGTACGCAAGCGGCCTGGCATGTACATCGGCTCCACCGGGCTGCGCGGCCTTCATCACCTTGTCTACGAGGTTGTTGACAACTCTGTTGACGAGGCGTTGGCCGGCTACTGCGACGCCGTCTCCGTCACGATCCATCCCGACAGCTCGGTGACCGTCGTCGACAACGGCCGCGGTATTCCGGTCGGGATGATGGAGAAGGAGAAGCGGCCGGCGCTCGAGGTCGTGATGACCGTGCTGCACGCCGGCGGCAAGTTCGGCGACGGCGGCGGATACAAGGTCTCGGGTGGACTCCACGGGGTCGGCGTCTCGGTCGTCAACGCACTGTCGGAGGCCCTGACCGTCGAGGTCAGGCGCGAGGGCCACGTCTGGACCCAGTCCTACGAGCGCGGGAAGCCGTTGACTGCTGTCGAGAAGGGCGCAGCGACGAAGGACACCGGCACCACGACCACCTTCCTTCCTGACGCAGACATCTTCGAGACGCTCGACTTCGACTTCAACACGCTCGAGGAGCGGATGCGCGAGACCGCCTTCCTGACCCGGGGCCTGAAGATCACGATCGTCGACGAGCGCGGCGAGGGTCACCGCGCCGAGTTCCACTACGAGGGTGGAATCGTGGATTTCGTCGGCTACCTCAACGAGAACAAGGAGCCGGTCCACAAGAACGTCATCTCGTTTTCGGGCGAGAGCGACGAGGGCGCGGTTGAGGTCGCGATGCAGTGGAACGCCTCCTACCAGGAGTCCGTGTTCTCGTTCGCCAACAACATCAACACGCACGAGGGCGGCTCCCACCTGAGCGGCTTCCGCTCGGCGCTGACGAGCGCGCTCAATCGATATGCGAAGGAGAAGGGCGAACTCAAGGAGCGCGACGAGAACCTCAGCGGAGAGGACGTCCGCGAAGGCCTGACCGCGGTGATCTCGGCGAAGCTCACCGATCCGCAGTTCGAGGGTCAGACGAAGACCAAGCTCGGGAACCCGGGGATGCAGAGCTTCGTCCAATCAGTCGTCTACGCGCGTCTCTCCGAGTTCCTGGAGGAAAACCCCCAGGACGCCCGTCGCGTGATCCGCAAGAGCGTCGATGCCGCCCGGGCCCGCGCGGCCGCCCGCAAGGCGCGCGACCTCACCCGCCGCAAGTCCGCGCTCGAGAACTCGACGCTGCCGGGCAAGCTCGCGGATTGTTCGGTCAAGGACCCGGCGCTGGCCGAGCTGTTCGTAGTCGAGGGTGACTCGGCTGGCGGGTCGGCGGTCAGCGCTCGCGACCGCAACACCCAGGCGATCCTGCCGCTGCGCGGGAAGATCCTGAACGTCGAGAAGAGCCGCATCGACAAGGTGCTGGCCAACACCGAGGTCCAGGCGCTGATTACCGCGATCGGGACCGGCGTCCGCGACGAGTTCGACATCGAGAAGGCGCGCTACCACAAGGTCGTGCTCCTGACCGATGCCGACGTCGACGGCGCTCACATCCGCACGCTGGCGCTAACCCTGCTGTTCCGGGAGATGCAGCCGCTGATCGAGGCTGGTTACGTGTACATCGCGAAGCCGCCGCTGTACCGCCTCACGCGCGGCCGCCACAACCGCTACCTCGAGCGCGAATCAGAGCTCGAGGACATCCTGCTCGGCGACAAGTTCGAGAAGCTCGAGATCTACGACCGCTACAACAAGCAGTTCAAGCTGACCGAGGCGCGCTGGAAGAAGTTCTCCCGGCTGCTCAAGCAGTACGAGGGCTGGTCCTCGGCGCTCCGCGCCGCGCACGGGCACGGCGTCGTCACGTTCCTGCAGCAGGCGCGTCTGCTCGAGGAGCAGGTCGCCGACGCCGACGCGCTCGTCCGCCACATCACCAAGGACGGGCAGAACGGCGACGCCTACCAGGTCAAGCTGCTCGACCAGAACGACGATCACATCGTGATCCGCACGATCGAGGCGAAGACGGGGCTGGCCAGCACCCATCACGTGCGGCGGGCGACGCTTGAGGCGCACGAGTACCACCGCCTCGCCGACGTGCACCGCGAGCTCGTCGAGCTCGCCGGCACCCCGCCATTCCAGGTGCGGCTGAACGACAACGGCCAGGATGCCGCAACGTTCGAGGAGCTGCGCGAACAGGTCCTGGCCATCTCCCAGCGGGGAATCGACTACTACCGGTTCAAGGGCCTCGGCGAGATGGACGCCGAAGAGCTGCGCGAGACGACGATGGATCCCGCCACGAGGACGCTGGTCAAGGTGACGATGGAGGACGCCTCCGCCGCCGACAAGGTGTTCTCGATGCTGATGGGCGATCAGGTCGAGCCGCGCCGGGCGTTCATCGAGGAGAACGCCCGGCTCGTCACCAACCTCGACGTCTAGGGAGGTCCGACGATGTCAACGATCGACACGATCAGCGGCGGCAACATCGAGCCTCGCGGGCTCGAGGAGGAGATGCGCTCCGCGTATCTCGACTACGCCATGTCCGTCATCGTCGGGCGTGCGCTGCCCGACGTCCGCGATGGTCTGAAGCCGGTCCACCGTCGCGTCCTGTACGTGATGAACGAGCTGGGCCTGAACCCGGGCCGCAAGCACGTCAAGTGCGCGCAGATCGTCGGCGAGGTGATGGGCAAGTACCACCCGCACGGCGACTCCGCGATCTACGACGCGCTCGTCCGGCTCGCGCAGGACTTCTCGATGCGCTACCCGCTCGTCGACGGCCACGGGAACTTCGGGAACATCGACGGCTACTCGGCCGCCGCGATGCGCTACACCGAGGCGCGCCTGGATCGGCTGGCGACCGAGATGCTGCGCGATCTCGACGCCGACACGGTCGACTTCACCCCAACCTACGACGGCACGCGCCAGGAGCCGGTCGTGCTCCCGGCGCGGTTCCCGAACCTGCTCGTCAACGGTGGTTCGGGCATCGCCGTCGGGATGGCCACGAACATCCCGCCGCACAACCTGCGCGAGGTGATCGGCGCGACGATCGCGTACATCGAGAACCCGGCGATCGACGTCGAGGGCCTGATGAAGTACATCAAGGGCCCCGATTTCCCCACCGCCGGCATCATCCTCGGCCGGGACGGGATCCGTGACGCCTACGAAACCGGTCGCGGCCGCGTCCGCGTGCAGGGCAAGGCCCACATCGAGCCGATCGGTCAGGGCAAGGAAGCGATCATCATCACCGAGCTGCCCTTCCAGGTACGCCGTGATGGCGAGGGCGGCCTGATCCTCAAGATCAAGGAGCTCCACGAGCAGAAGAAGCTCTCGGAGATCAGCGACCTGCGCAACGAGTCCGACCGCAACGGCATGCGGATCGTGATCGAGCTCAAGCGCGACGCGATCCCGAAGGTCGTCCTCAACAAGCTCTACAAGCACACGCCGCTGCAGACCACGTTCGGCGTGAACATGGTCGCGCTCGTGGACAACGTGCCGCGCACGCTGTCGCTGCGCGAGGTGATCGGCCACTACGTCGAGCACCAGCGCGAGGTCATCGTCCGCCGGACGAAGGACGAGCTGCGCAAGTCCGAGGCGCGCGCACACGTGCTCGAGGGCTATCTGATCGCGCTCGACAACCTCGACGAGGTGATCGCGCTGATCCGCGGCTCACGCGATCCCGAGGCCGCGCGGACCGGACTGGTCGAGAAGTTCGAGCTGACCATGATCCAGGCCCAGGCGATCCTGCAGCTGACGCTGAGCCGCCTGACCGCGCTCGAGGCCGACAAGATCAAGCGCGACTACCAGGATCTGATGGAGCGGATCAAGGAGCTGCGCGAGATCCTCGGCGATGAAACCAGGGTCAACGGGCTGATCAAGGACGAGCTTCAGGAGATTGCGGACGCCTACGGCGACGATCGCCGCACCGAGATCACCCACGCCGAGGGCGAGATCGACATCGAGGACCTGATCGCCGACCAGCAGATGGTCATCTCGATCACGCACTCGGGCTACATCAAGTCACTGCCGCTCTCCACCTACCGCCAGCAGCGCCGCGGGGGGATCGGGGTGACCGGGATGGACATGAAGGACGAGGACTACATCGAGCACCTGTTCGTCACCTCCACGCACGACTACCTGTTGTTCTTCACGAACCGCGGCAAGGTGTACCGGTCGAAGGTCTACGAGCTGCCCGAGGCGTCGCGCACCGCGCGGGGCCGCGCGCTCGTCAATCTACTGCCGCTGCGTGAGGGTGAGCGCGTGCAGTCCGTCCTCTCCACCCGCGACTTCACCGAGGGCAAGTACCTGGTGTTCGCGACGCGCAAGGGCATGGTCAAGAAGACCGCGTTCCTTGCCTACAACACGCCAATCAAGGCCGACGGGATCATCGCGATCAACATCCGCGACGACGACGAGTTGATCGCAGTACGGCGCACCAGCGGGCACGACGACATCATCATGGTCTCCCGGTCCGGCCAGGCGGCGCGGTTCAGTGAGGACAAGGCCCGCTCGATGGGCCGCGACACGAGCGGCGTCCGGGGCATGAATGTTTCGCAGAAGAACAACGCGGTGCTCGCGATGGACGTGGCCCGCGATGACCAGGAGCTGCTCGTGGTCACCGAGAACGGCTATGGGAAGCGCACGCTGATCTCCGAGTACCCGGCCAAGGGCCGGGCCACGATGGGGGTGAAGACGATCCAGCTGACCGAGAACAAGGGCCAGCTCGCCGGCGCCCTGGTCGTGCGCGAGCACCAGGAGCTCGTGTTCATCTCGCAGAACGGCATGGTGCAGCGCACCTCGGTGCGCGGGATCAGTCGCTACGGCCGCGCCTCCCAGGGCGTCAGGCTGATGAACCTGCGCGACGACGACCAGGTGAGCGCGGTGGCGCTCGTGGTCGAGTCGGAGGCCGCCACGGCAGCCCCGGTCGTCGAGGACGGCGCGAGCCAGGGGCCGCTCGACCTGTCGGCCGACAGCGGTTCGGGCGACGTCATTGCCAGCGATGCTGCTGCAGGCGACGGCGTGGACGACGGCGCGGACGGTGGCGCCGACGACGCCGACCCGGACGAGGCGTAGCTTCGGTCAAGGACGTCGCAGGGCTTCGCTATCCTGCGGGCTACCAGAGAAAGGAGGTGGTCCGAGCTTGTCTGACAGTTCTTGCGGGACCCTGGAGGTGTCCGGCCGCTAGGTCGGAGGCTGACCCCGCTTAGCGGAGTCCCCCCGCGACACCGCCGTTCGTGGGCGCCGGGAGTAGTCCCTCCGGTAGCACCAACGTTCACGACGGAATAGGTAGCCAGATGTACCGCGAAGGGCGCCGGCGTCGACGGCGCCCTTCGTGTTTCTCGGGCTCGGGCTTTTCCAGCCCCAGGCGGGGCGCCGGCGGCGGTGCCCCAGACGGGAGGCGTCGGGAGCCGGGGGCCACAGGCGGGCCGCCGGAGGCCGGGGACGCGGCGGCGGTAACGTTCGGCGCATGTGCCGAAACATTCGACCCCTCTACAACTTCGAGCCGCCGGCCACCGACGAGGAGATCCGCGCCGCGGCCCTCCAGTACGTGCGCAAGATCAGCGGCTTCACCAAGCCCTCGCAGACCACCGAGGAGGCGTTCGCCCGGGCGATCGACGCCGTCGCGGCCGCTTCGACGACACTTCTGAGCGAGCTTGAGACGGCCGCGGCGCCCAAGGACCGGGAGATCGAGGCCGCGAAGCGGCGGGCTCGGTCGGCCGGTCGGTACGCGGCCTAGCTGAGTCCGGGGCCGGGGCTGTCGGCCGGCCGGGCACTTTCGCGCATTCCTTGGGGCGCACGGGCCGGCGCGTAGCGCCTCGCGCGTATAGCGAGCAAAACGTCGACACACCTCGGCAAATCCAGATGAAATGCGACGAAGTACTCGACCGTAATCCGACAATTCCCGCCGCGACGGGCGGCTGTGACGAACTGTTGCGCCATGACGAACGTAGCTCGACACTCGGCTTCCGCCGGAGCGGAATTGTCGACCTAGTGTCGTGACGCGACGGCTTCCGCAGCCTTTCCCTCAAAGCGCCGTTTTCAGGTCGCACACGTCAACCTGAGCAGCGCCCGAAGGACGCCACAGCCACCGCGCCACCGAGCGAACGAGCTAGCCGCTAGGCGGCCAGGTACTGGCGCCAGGCGGCCGGGATCGTCGGGCTCGCCACGTGGATGAACACGTGGGCGCTCGGCGTGCGCGGCTGCTTGGAGAGGTGCATGCCGACCTGGCGCGGGAGCGAGTTGCCCTTGCGGCGGTTGCAGGGCGCGCAGGAGGCGACGATGTTCTCCCAGTTCGACGATCCGCCCTTGGAGCGGGGGACGACGTGGTCGACGGTGAGGTTCGAGCGTGACCCGCAGTATTGGCAGGTCCACTCGTCGCGAGCGAACACGGCGCGGCGGGTGATCTTGCGGCGGTGGGTGTCGCGCGGGATGCGGACGTAGGTGACGAGCCGGATCACGACCGGCCGTGCGAGCGTGGTCGAGGTGGAGTGCAGCTCGAACTCGCCGTGCTCGACGACCTCGGCCTTCTCCTTGAGCAGGAGGACCACGGCGCGGCGCACGGTGCACACGTTGATCGGCTCGTACGTCGCGTTTAGAACGAGCACCCGGCCAACGGCACGTCCGCGCCGCTGGTGCTCTGGTAGCGGCGCAGACCACGGTGGCGCAGGTACTGATGTGGCCATGGCTGGCGCCAGTGTACCGGGCACGGTGGCGGTGCTCCGCCGCTCCTCAGCCTGTTGGATATGACCCCAGCACTCGCAGTTTCTCCACGTGGTCGCGCAGGCCGGCCAGGCCCGCGGCCACGTGGGGCTCGCTGTCTCGTCCCTCGAGATCGGCGAAGAACATGTACCGCCCGAGCCCCTGTTTGCGGGGACGCGATTCAATCCTGGTCAGGTTCACATCCCGCGAGGCGAACTCGGACAGGCAGCTCACGAGCCACCCGGGCGCCTCCGACCCGACGCCCCAGAACACGATGGCCGTCTTCCATGGCCCGCGCGGCGGGCGCTGGGCGCCCGGTCCGCCGGGGGCCGACCCGACCGGGCCGAGCCACACGAAGCGGGTCTCGTTCTCGGTCACGTCCTCGATCCCGTCGCGCAGCACGGGGCAGCCGTAGCGCTCGGCGGCCACGCGCGTCCCGATCGCCGCCCAGGGGCCGTCGTGCTCGGCGACCATGCGCACGGCGTCGGCGGTCGAGCTGCCCGACAGCACGCGGGCGCGCGGGAGCCGGTCGCGGATGAACCGGGCGCACTGAGCGTTGGCCTGGGGATGTGAGACGACGACCTCGATCTCGTCGAGCTCGCGTTCGGTGCGCGCGATCAGGCACTGCCGGATCGGGTGGACCACCTCGCCGAGGATCTCCACGTCCTCGGTCTCCATCGCCAGGGCGTCGAGGGTGGCGTTGACGGACCCCTCAAGCGAGTTCTCGATGGGCACCAGCGCTCGCTCCACGAGCCCATCGTGGACCGCCATCACGGTCTGATAGATCGTGGGCAGCGACACGAGCTCGGCGTCCGCGCCCCGGAGCGCGTCGATCAGCGCCTCGTGCGTGAACGTGCCTTCGGGTCCGAGATAGCCGGCGCGCACGACCGCCGTCTAGTGCCCTGAGTCGTAAATTCGATGGCAGCCTCGCGGCGTCTGGACGCGCCTGACGCGCCGCGATGATCTCGCCGTACCACCAGTACGTCTTAGATCATCGCCGCACGTCAGACACGCCCAGCCACTCGCGGCGCTGCTCACGAATTTCCGCCTCACGACACTAAGAAGCTTGGCGTTCGCCCTGGAGCGCGAGCCGGATCGCCTCGTCCTCTTCGGGCGAGAGCTCGAGCTCGGAGTGGCCGTTGTGGACCTGCTTGGCGTACAGGCGGGCCTGGTCGCGATGGTGGATCGAGGACAGGATCAGCCCCGAGCGAGTCTCGTCGAGGATGGCGATCGACGTCGACTGGCGACCGGACATCTCACCGTAGGCGTCGTAGCGGACTAGGGCGTGGTAGGCCATCGACCCGTCGAGCCGGTGCTCGGTCGTGCTGACGCGCTGGTCGAGCTGGGCAGCGGCGTCCTGGACGTACTGTGAGAGCGCCTGGAACTGCGACTCGAGCTCGGCGGCATGCTCGACCAGGTCCTGTTGGCGGTCGCCCAGGACGGCCCGCTGGTCGCGGCGGAGGCGGCGGAGCCGGAAGGCGAGCGCGAGCGTGCTCAGCAGCGAGACGACCGCCACCGCCCCAGCCGCGATTGCCACGATGCCCGCTGTGCTGGTCAGGTCGTGCACCCGCGAAAGCATAAGCGGATCGCGGACGCGTGCTTCGCCCCCCGCGAGCGCCAGCGCGGGTGCCACCGCGAACGCCACCGCGAGCGAGCCAGAGCGCGCCGTCGCGACCGGCCGACGGCTCGCTACTGGAAGGTAACCGGGTAGGACTGTGTGTTGTTGGCGGTGTTCTTCTCGCCCAGGACGGGCGAGATCGTGGCCGTGACCGTCTGGCTACCGGTCGGTGGAGAGGACTTCAGCGTGACGTTGCAGGTGGTCGATTGACCGGCGGTCGTCTGGGGGACCACCGTCTGGCCGGTGACGCTGGTTCCGCTCACCGTCACCTTGCAGACGACGTTGGTCTCGTTGTGCTGGCCACCGTTGGTGAAGTGCAGCGTGAACGTCGGTGGCGGGGTGGCGGTGACGGTGTTGGTCGAGCTTGGGTCGAGGGTCGTACCGCTGACGCTGACCGAATCGAGCGTATGACCGTGCAGGCCGGGGGTCGGCTTGCCGCCCGCCGCCGCCGGCACGTGCGCCCCGAGCTTGGTGGCGACGAATGACGGCGTGAGCCACCCCAGATCGGTGACGAACTGGCCGCTCTGGATCGACTCGCCGTTCGAGCCGCCCACCGCGATTCCCACCGAATGCAGGGCCTTTGCGATGAGGGGCGTCGTGTAGTCCTTGTACACCACGTCGGAGGCGTACGCGCGCGCCATCTGCGCGGCGATCGCGTTGACGGCGTCCTTGCTCGTCGAGGTCCCGAGCGCCGGCTGGATCTGGGCGGCGACGTTGGCGATGGCGTCCCGGCGCATCTGGAGCGCCAGCAGCAGGTTCGTCTGTGCCGGCTTCATCTCATCGGGCACGTCCAGCGACTTGGCTTTGGACAGCTGAGTGTCGGCGTTCACCCGGGCCTCGTCGAGCGAGTTCTGAAGCGAGGAGACATTGCTCGAGGCGCCCTTGGAGAGCAGGCTGAACAGGCTCGCGCCGGTCTGATCGGACTCCTGGATGAGCGACGAGACGCTGTTGTTGTAGTTCTTCAGCGCGCTCTTACGGGCGCTGTTCTGGCAGCTGTTGACGATCAGGACGATCACGATCAGGAGCACCAGGAACCCGACCGCGGCCACCACCCGGCGGACCATGATCGCCTGCTGGTCGCTTGGAGGACGTCGGCCCGCACCCGAGCCACCACCTCGTCTACGCGGAGCTGTGCGAGTCGCTGAACGAGGCTCGTCGGCCTCGTCGAAGAAGGACAACTTCTCTCCTTGCGGGGATGGGAAAACCGCAGTATGACCGCGGGGACGGCTGGAAAAACAAACACAGACGCGTGGCTGCCGATGCGCCGGCCGAAAGCAGCGAGCCGATCCACCGTACCGGGCGCGCAGGGACAGGCCCCGAAACGTGGAAAAGGCGTGCGATGAGCTCGAGTCAGCCGCCGAGCGCCCGTGCCTCGAGAAGGTCGCGCACGGCGACCGCGCGCACAAGCGCGGCTAGGACCGCAGGCAAGACGGCGGGCACGATTGCGATGGACGCCCCGGGCCGCGGTCAGGAGACCGCGTCGCCGCGCGGCTCCCGGGGTACTCGCGAGGCCGTTCCTCAGGCGCCGGTCGTGCTCGGGCGCTACCGGCTGTATCGCCGGATCGGCAGCGGCGCCTTCGGAACCGTCTGGATGGCGCGGGACGAGCGGCTCGAGCGCGAGGTCGCGGTCAAGATCCTCCCACGCGACCGGGTGGTGGGAGGCCGCTTCGAACGCGAAGCCCGCGCCGCCGCGCGGCTCGCCCATCCGGGGATCGTGACGCTGTACGAGGCCGCGATCGACGACGACGGCGCCTATCTCGTCTCCGAGCTGGTGCGGGGCGCGACCCTGGCGGACCTGCTCGAGTCCGGGCGGCTGTCCGATCGGGACATCGCGCGGATCGCGATCGCGCTCTGTGACGCGTTGGGCCATGCCCATGCCCAGGGGGTCGTCCATCGCGACGTGAAGCCGTCCAACGTGCTCGTCCCGGCGCGTCCGATCACGCCGAACCAGATCGCGAAGCTGACCGACTTCGGGGTCGCCCGGGTGATCGGTGGCGACACGCTGACCCGCACCGGCGATGTGCTCGGCACCGCCGCCTACATGGCCCCCGAGCAGGCCGAGGGGCTCGCCGCCGGGGCTCCCGCCGACCTCTACGCGCTCGCGCTCGTGACCTACGAGGCCCTGACCGGCGTCAACCCGATCCGGGCCGGGACGGCCGCCCAGCGCGCCCGGCGCCTAGGGGCCTACCTGCCGCCGCTGCGGCGCCAACGACGGGAGCTCCCCCGCGAGCTCGGCCGTGGAATCGACCAGGCGCTGCGCCCCAAGCCCCGCGAGCGCGGCAACCTGGCGGATCTGAAGGCCTCGCTTGCCGAGTCGCTGTCACTGCTCGAGGACAAGCCGGGGATCGTGACCAGCCCGTGGCCACGTCGGCGACGAACCGCCGGTCCCCCCGAGGACGACATCGACGCCGCCCGCTGGTCGAACGCCACCGCCACCGCCACCCCCGCCCCAGGCCCGGACGAGGCCTCCGCCGGTCCTGAGACGCCGGAGAGCGACGGACCGGTGCCGCTGCGTTGGCCCGCGCGCGCGTTGGCCGCCGCGGCCGCCGCCGTCCTCACTGGCTGGATCTGCGCCCACCTCCTATCCGGGGTCCAGGTCACGCCGGTCGCCGCCGGACTCGCCGCCGGGGTCCTGATCGCGGCCGTGCCCCGGCTGGGCTGGCTCCTTCTGACGATCGTCCTGGCCGTGGTGGCCGCGCTCCAGGGCCACCCGGGGGCGGCGATGGTCATCGTTCTCGCCGCCGCGCTCCCGGTGGCCCTGTTGCCCTGGCGCGGCGCCGCGTGGCCGCTGGCCGCCGCGGCCCCGGCGCTCGGGCTGCTTGGGCTCGCCGGCGCCTGGCCGGCGCTGGCCGGGAGCGCACGTGGTCCATGGCGGCGGGCGGCCCTCGGCGCGCTCGGATGGCTGTGGGTCCTGCTGGTGGCCGCGCTCGGCGGCTCGAGCCTGTATCTGCGGGCGATTCCGGGGATCCCCCAACCGCACGCGTGGATCGGATCCGTCGATCAGGCCGCGACCGTGGTGCTGCGGCCCCTGATCAGCTCAGGTGCGCCCGCCGGTGCGGTCGTGTGGGCAGTTGCGGCCCTGACCCTTCCCTGGGTGCGCCGTGGCCGCTCGCTCCAGATGGATATCGTGATGGTCACGGTGTGGGCGGCCACGCTCGTGTCCGCCACCGGGACCGTGCTTGCGATGGCCCATCCCGGGGAAACCCTGCTGACGACGCAAACCGCCGTGATCGGTGGGATCGCGGCGGCCGCGGTGGCGCTCGCTCCGAGCATCTTCCAGGCCACGCGTACGGACCGCGCTCGCGCTGTACTTGCGTAGCATGGAATCGCCCTGCAGGGGCAACTCATGAGTGTGCTCAGAAGCCTCGAAAGCAAGATTGCCGGCCTCGTCGAAGGCACCTTCAGCCGTGCCTTCCGCTCGGAGGTGCGGCCCGTGGAGATCGCCCGGAAGCTGACCCGGGAGATGGAGGAGCACAAGTCGTTCTCGGTCTCCCGCACGTACGTGCCCAACGAGTACCGCGTGTATCTGTCCCCGCGCGACCGGGATCGGTTCGCCGACTACGAGGACGCGCTCGCCACCGAGCTGTCCGGCTATCTGCTCGAGTACGCGCGCCGAGAGAAGCTGGCGCTGCTGTCGCGGCCCGTGATCGAGTTCGAGACCGACGACCGCCTCGGCCTGGGCGAGTTCGGGATCCAGACGCGGGTCGTGCAGCCCGCCGAGGGCGCTCCGGCGCGGTCGCCCGAGCCGGCCCCCGAGCCCGACGAACAGGCCGGGCGGACGATGGTCTACAGCACCGCCGGACGCGTGGCGGAGCCGCTCGAGGAACGCGCCCGGTCGCGCTCTGAGAGCGCGCTCCTGCTGCTCGACGGCAAGCGCATCGTGGTCGGGCCGGCGGGCGTGTCGCTGGGCCGCAGCCGCCAGTGCGAGGTCGTGATCGATGACCCCAACGTCTCGCGCCGGCACGCCGAAATCCGGCCCCGCGGTGGCTCCTGGGTGCTCATCGACCTCGGCTCGACCAACGGCTCGTGCCTCAACGGCCGGCGGATCGAGAATCCGGAGGTGCTCAAGCCCGGCGACGAGATCGAACTCGGGACATCGACGCTCACATTCGAGCTGGAATAGGTGGCGCATGCTCGAACCTGTGTCGGTTGGTCTGAAGTTCGGATTCCTGGCGGTTCTCTACTTGTTCCTGCTGTGGGTGGCGCGGAGCGCGCTCAAGGACCTGCGTCGCGGGCGGGGAGGCGTCGTCCAGACGGATGCGCCGCCCGCTGCTGACGCCACTGGGCTGCATCAGGCCGCTGACGGACTTGGGCCGGTCGACGACTTCGAGCCGCGCCTCCTGGTCGAGCGCGCTCCCGGACACGAGGCGGGAACCGCCTACGACGTGTCCGGCGGCGCTACTCTCGGCCGCGGTGACGTCGAGATCCGACTCGACGATCCCTTTGCCTCCGCCCGCCATGCCCGGATCTCCACGGAGGGTCACGTGGTCGTGATCGAGGACCTCGGGTCCACCAACGGCACTTATCTGAACGAGGAGCCGCTCGGCGGCCCGCAGCCCCTGCACTCGGGCGACCGCATCCGAATCGGCGATTCGGAGTTCTCCTACCTGCAATAGCAATGATCCGCGCCGCCGAGACGATCCAGCTGACCGATACCGGCCGCCAGCGCCCGGACAACGAGGACTCGATGTACGCCCGGGCCCCGGTGTTCGTGGTCGCGGACGGGATGGGTGGCGCGCAGGCGGGCGAGGTCGCCTCGCGGATCGCGATCGAGGCATTCGAGCAGGGCCTTCCGGACTCCGGCAGCCCCGAGGAGCGCCTGGCCACCCGCGTCCGCGAGGCCAACGAGCGCATCTACGAGCTGTCCCGGGCCGAGCACGAGCGAGCCGGGATGGGCACGACGCTGACCGCCGCATATCTGGGCGACCGCGACGTGGCGATCGCCCACGTCGGCGACAGCCGGGCCTACCTGTTCCGCGAGGGCAAGCTCATGCGCCTCACCCGGGACCATTCGCTGGTCGGCGAGCTGGTCCGCCAGGGCAAGCTGACCGAGGAGCAGGCCGAGGAGCATCCACAGCGATCGATCATCACCCGGGCGCTCGGTCCCGAGGCCACCGTCGAGGTCGACACCTGGAGCTATCCGGTCCGGAGCGGCGACGTGCTCCTGCTGTGCAGCGACGGGCTCACCTCGATGATCACCGAGGAGAAGATCACCGAGGTCCTGGCCGGGGCGAGGAGCCTCGAAGACGGGGCTGAGCGGCTGATCGCCGAGGCCAACGCCGCCGGCGGACGGGACAACATCACGGTCGTCCTCTCGCGGTTCGAGGAGGTGGGCGGCGACGGCGACGGGGTCGATGCGCCCACAATGGTGGGCGAGCCGGCGCCGCGTGTGGGCCGGCCGGCCGGCGACGACCCGGCCGCTGCGGCCGCCGCGGCGCGCGCTGCCCCCAGCCGCGTCGATCCACCGCAGTTCGATTCCCCCGGCGAGCAGACCCAGGCGATCGCCACGATGCCGCGGGCGCGGACCAAGCCGGCGCCGCTGGCCCGAACCCAAGGCCCGCCCGCCCCGACGCCGGACGGGCGGCGGCGGCGATTCGTCAAACCCTTGGCGGCTGTGATCGCGGTCCTGATCGTGCTGTTCCTGGTCGGGGGCGGCGGCTATCTCGCCACCCGCCAGCTGTACTTCGTCGGCACCAATCCACAGGGGATCGTGACGATCTACCGCGGCCTGCCGTACGCCCTGCCCGCGGGCATCAAGCTGTACGAGACGGTCTACGAGTCGGGCGTTCCAGCCGCGAACGTCCCGGCGGACCGCCGCAGCTCGATCTTCAACCACAACATCCGCTCGCAGGCTGACGCGATCGGCCTCGTCCGGGCGCTCGAGCTCGGGCAGGTCAGCAAATGAGCGCACGCAACCGCGAGCTGCTCGGGCTGATCCCGTCGTCGCTGCTGGTGACGGCCGGGTTCGCGGGCGTGTTCATCCAGCGCTCGAACGCGCTCTCGAATGTGTCGCTGACGTACGGCGCGATCTTCCTCGGCCTGTGCATCGCGGCCCACATCTTCATCCGGATGACGCTGCCGAACGCGGACCCGTACATGTTCCCGCTGATCGCGCTGTTGGCCAGCTTCGGGATCGTGATGATCTACCGGATCGACGACACGCTGGCGCGCCAGCAGGCCCAGTGGTTCGTGCTGGGGCTCGTGCTGTTCGCGGTGACGATCATTGCCTTCCGCGACTACCGCAAGCTCGAGCGCTACCGGTACGTGATCGTCGTGGGATCGCTGGCGCTCATGCTGCTGCCGCGGCTGCCGGGGATCGGCTACTCGGCCAACGGCGCCTACCTGGGCGTCCGGATCCCCGGTCTGTTCGTGTTCCAGCCCGCGGAGTTCGCGAAGATCGGCCTGGTCATCTTCCTCGCCAGCTACCTGCGCGATACACGGCAGGTGATGGTGATGGGCGCGCGGCGGTTCTTGGGCGTCACGATTCCGCCGATCAAGCACTTCGGCCCGGTGCTCGTGTTCTGGGGGATCGCGATGCTGATCCTGATCGTGCTCCACGACATCGGGTCCTCGCTGATGTTCTACGGGGCGCTGTTGTCGATGCTGTACGTCGCCACCGGGCGGTTCTCATTCGTCGCGGTGGGGCTGGCGGCGTTCGCGCTCGGCGCCTGGTATCTCGGCACCCACATCCCGCACGTCCACGACCGCGTCGAGGCGTGGCTGCACCCGCTCGACCCGAAGCTCTACAACCGGATCGGCGGGAGCTTCCAGCTCGCCAACGCGCAGTTCGCGCAGGCCGCTGGCAGCTTCTTCGGGGAGGGATTCGGGCAAGCCACGCTGACGATTCCCGGCACCCACTTCAACTTGCTCCCGGCCCCCCAGACGGACATGATCTACGCGGTCATCACCGATGAGCTGGGGCTGTTCGGCGCGTGTGCGGTCATCCTCACCTACCTGTTGTTCGTTGCCCGGGGCTTCAAGACCGCGGTGCTCGCGCGCGACTCGTTCTCGAAGCTGATGGCCACGGGCCTGACCGCGGTGTTCGCGCTCCAGGTGTTCGTGATCGTCGGCGGGGTGACGCGGGTGATCCCGCTGACCGGCGTGACGCTGCCGTTCATCTCATACGGCGGCTCGTCGATCGTGGCCAACTTCGTGCTCGTGGCGCTGCTGCTGCTGATCTCCGATCGTGCGCGGAGGCCGGCATGACCGGGGGTCGCCAGTGAATTCGCAGATCATCCGCCTGTTCGGCGTCGTCGTCGTGCTGTTCGCGCTGCTCGTGCTGTGGACGACGCGCTGGACGGTGATCGACGCCAAGTCGCTGCGCAACAACCCGCTCAACGACCGCACGCTCGTGCAGGAGCTGCGGATCAAGCGGGGCAAGATCGAGGCCGCGGACGGCCAGGTCCTGGCGCGCTCGGTGCGCGGCCCCGGCGGCACCTGGTCGCGCTTCTACCCGACGCGCCAGACCTTTGCGCAAGTGGTCGGCTATTCGCTACCGCGGGAGAGCCGGGCGGCCGGACTCGAGCTCTCGCGCGGCGAGGAGCTGCGCGGGATTCAGACCGGGCTGAGCTCGGTGTTCGGCCCGTTCAACTCCCGGCGCGTGGGCGACGACGTCATCACCGGGCTCGATCCGAAGGCGCAGCAGGTGGCGATCCAGGGGCTGGCCGGTCGCGTCGGCTCGGTCGTGGCGCTCGATCCGCGCACGGGCGCGGTCAGGGTGATGTACGCCAACCCGAGCTACGACGACAACCACCCGAACGCCACCGGCTCGAACGTCTCGACCTTGAACCGCTCGACGCAGGCTGCGTATCCGCCCGGATCGACGTTCAAGGTGGTGACCGCGACGGCGGCGATCGACAGCGGCAAGTACACGCCGAACTCAACGGTCAACGGGGACTCGCCGAAGACGATCTCCGGCGTGCCGCTTCAGAACGACGGCAACCAGAGCTTCGGCACCATCGATCTCGTCAAGGCGCTGACCTACTCGGTCAACACTGTGTGGGCGCAGGTGGCTGAGAACGTCGGCCGGGCAACGATGACCAAGTACATGAAGCGCTTCGGCGTCTACTCGAAGCCGCCACTCGACTACCCGCCGAATGAGATGGTGGCCAGCCATGTCGAGTCGCCGACCGGGCGGTCGTACGCGCCGGGCAGCCGGAACGAGGACATCGGCCGGATCGGGATCGGCCAGGGTGGCCTCGTGGTCACGCCTCTGCAGATGGCGATGGTCGCGGCGGCGGTCGCGAACAAAGGCGTGCTGATGGCGCCCCAGTTCATGGACCGGGCCGTCGACCAGGACGGACGGACGGTGACGACGAACCATCCGAAGGTCTACAACAAGGTGATGTCGCCTCAGACGGCGGCCGAGGTCACCGACATGATGCGCCACGTGGTCGAGGAGGGCACCGGGACCCCAGCCCAGCTCGGCGGCATCAGCGTGGCCGGCAAGACCGGGACGGCATCGGTGGGGATCCAGGGATCGAATCTGACCCAGCCGTGGTTCATCGGCTTCGCGCCGGTCGGGGACCCGAAGGTCGCGGTCGCGGTGACGGTCGAGCGAACCCAGGGCGGCTTCGGCGGCACGGTGGCGGCGCCGATCGCCAAGAACGTGATCCAGACCCTGCTTCAGGACGGAGGGAAGTAATGGCGCCCTCGTGCGGAGGTCGTTAGCCGTGCCGGAGCTCGCCACCGGCACCCTGATCGACGGCCGCTACAAGGTCCTCTCGCGCCTCGGCGCCGGAGGGATGGCCGATGTGTTCCTGGCCGAGGACCAGCAGCTCGGGCGCAAGGTCGCGCTGAAGCTGCTGCACCGCCGGTTCGCCGAGGACCCCGGGTTCGTCGAGCGCTTCCGCCGCGAGGCCCAGGCCGCGGCCGGCCTCCAGCACCCCAACGTCGTCAGCGTCTACGACCGCGGCGCCTACGACGGCACCTACTACATCGCAATGGAGTACCTGCCGGGGCGATCGCTCAAGCAGCTGGTCCGCCAGGAGGCCCCGCTGGACCCGGCGCGGGCGATCGACATCACGATCCAGATCCTCAAGGCGGCGCGGTTCGCTCACCGGCGCGGCGTGATCCACCGCGACCTCAAGCCCCACAACGTGATCGTCGACGAGTCCGACCACGCCAAGGTCACGGACTTTGGGATCGCCCGCGCGGGGGCCTCGGACATGACCGAGACGGGCTCGATCATGGGGACCGCCCAGTACCTGTCGCCGGAGCAGGCCCAGGGCCACGCGGTCAGCGCCGCGTCCGACCTCTACTCGGTCGGGGTCGTCCTCTACGAGCTGGTCACGGGCCGCGTCCCGTTCGACGCCGAGTCGGCGGTGACGATCGCGCTCAAGCACGTCTCCGAGGCACCCCCACCGCCGCGCTCGCTGAACCCCGCGATCCCGCCCGAGCTCGAGCAGGTGATCCTGTGGACGCTCAACAAGAACCCCGCCGACCGCCCGCAGGACGCGCAACAGCTGATCGACGCGCTCGAGCAGGTCAAGGAGATGATCACGGCGGGCCAGCGAGGCCAGCAGACCGCGAGCATGCAGGCGCTCGGCGTCGGAGTCGTACCGGTCGACGGCGAGAGCACGAACGGCGGCACGAGCGGCGCCATGCCGGTGGTGGTGCCGTGGGAGGCCGGCGTCCCGCCCGATGAGGAGGCGGAGCGGCGCCGGCGCCGCTGGCTGCCGTGGGTGATCGCGCTGCTCGTGCTGCTGCTGCTCGGCGGCGGCGCGGCCGCCTACCTGTTGACGCGCCCAGCAAAGAACGCGGTGCCGAGCGTCACCGGCCAGAACCTGAACACGGCGCGCACGCTGCTTCAGAACGCCGGCTTCTCGGTCAACGTGCTCGACGTCACCAGCAACAGCAAGGCGGGCACGGTCATCGGCCAGGACCCGCAGGCGGGAACGAGGGCGAAGTCGGGCTCGACCGTCACGCTGACCGTTTCCACGGGCCCCGGCAACGCCACCGTGCCCTCGGTCGAGGGGCTACCGCTCGATCAGGCCAAGAAGGCGATCGGCAGGGCGAAGCTGAAGGTGGGCCGGGTCGTCCGTCGTAGCTCCGGCAGCGTGCCCGTCGGCGATGTGATCAGCACCGACCCGACCTCGGGCCAGAACCCGGCGGTCGGGACCCCGGTCACCTTGTTCGTGTCGACGGGCAAGCCCCAGGTGACGGTGCCGAACGTCGTCGGGCAGTCGCAGGACTCTGCCACGAGCGCGCTGCAGAAGGCGGGCTTCAACGTCGACACCACCACGCAGACCACCGACACGTCAACCCCCGGCAATGTGATCAGCCAGACCCCGTCGGGCGGGACCAGCGAGGTCTCCGGGTCGACGGTCACGATCGTCGTGGCCAAGGCGCAGCCCAACGTCAAGGTCCCGGACGTCACCGGCGACACCCCGGGCCAGGCGACGGCCGCGCTCACCGGCCAGGGCTTCACCGTGTCGCGGCAGACGCAGGAGGTCACGCACAAGACACGCAACGGGATCGTGATCTCTCAGACCCCGCGGCCGGGATCGAGCGCCAAGAAGGGCAGCTCGGTGACGATCGTGGTCGGCCATTTCACCCCACCGACGCCGACGACGCCGTCGACCACGACCACCCCGAGCACGACCAGCACGACGCCGTCCACCTCGACGACGCCGAGCACCTCGACCACTCCATGACACGCGTCGCGGTGCTGGGCGGTGGCCGGTCCTCCGAGCATGAGGTGTCGCTGAACTCGGCGGCGTCGATCCGCGCCGGCCTGGAGCAGGCCGGCCATGAGGTGCTCGAGGTCGAGGTCGGACGCGATGGCGTGTGGCGGCGCGACGGCTCGGAAGTGGCGCTCGTGCCCGGCCGCGGGCTCGACGGTGCCGACGTCGTGTTCCCGGCGCTCCACGGGCCGTTCGGCGAGGATGGGACTGTGCAGGGGCTGCTCGAGTGCCTCGACGTGCCCTACGTCGGCGCCGGGGTGCTGGCCTCGGCCCTGTGCATGGACAAGGTGGCGTTCAAGCAGGTGATGGCGCAGGCGGGAATCCCGCAGGTCGACTACCGGGCGGTCCGCGAGCACGTGTTCACCGATGACCCGGATGCCGAGCTGGCACGCCTGTCGGCGCTCGGGCTGCCCGTGTTCGTCAAGCCCGACCGGCTCGGCTCGTCAGTGGGGATCGCTCGGGTGGCAGAGGTCGGAGAGCTGGCGGGCGCTCTGCGGGACGCGTTCGCGCACGATGAGCTGGCGATCGTGGAGGCCGCGGCCCGGGGGCTCGAGGTCGAGTGCTCGGTCCTCGGTAACGGCGATCCGGTCGCCTCGCAGCCCGGCGAGATCCTGCTCGCCGCCGGCGAGAGCGGCTGGTACGACTACGAGGCGAAATACACCGCGGGCGGGATGGAGTTGATCGTTCCGGCGCGGCTGCCCGATCACGTGCGCGAGCGGGTCCGCGAGCTGGCGGTGACCACGTTCCTGGCCGCAGGCTGCAGCGGCCTGGCCCGTGTCGACTTCTTCGTCGATGGCGAGCAAGTGCTCGTCAACGAGCTCAACACGATGCCGGGATTCACTGAGACGAGCGTCTACGCGGCGCTGTTCGAGGCGGCCGGCATCGGGTATCCGGAGCTGCTCGAGCGCCTGGTGGCGCTGGGACTCGAGCGTTACGAGGCTGATCGCCGCCATCGGCACTGAGGCTATTTGTAGAGCGTCACCTCGGCCAGTGACAGCTGGTTGCGACCGCCGAGGTCGGTGATCCACAGCAGGTAGTAGCGATACCGGGTCCCCGTGGAGGTGAGGTGGATCGTCTGCCTGGAGCCGATCCGGGTCGGCGCGGAGAGCTTCGTCCACCCGGAGTCCGGCCAGGTCAGCGGCGGCGTTCCGTTGCGGGCGTAGACCGTTGCCGTGAACCCTGGCGTCGGGGTCAGCACCTGCAGCGCCCGAGCGGAGGTCCCTGGGTTGGCATCCACGTAGAGACCCACGCCGGCCTTGTTCAGGCTGTGGCTGTAGTAGTTCTGGGTCTGCCACACCGTGCTCTGCTGGTTGTCGATCGCGAAGCTCGCGTCCGGATGCTCGTCGCTCGGGCTCCCCAGCGGGTTGAAACCGCGGGCGCAGGTCTGGCAGAGCCGCACCGCGGTCAGCGGCCTGCCGCCCGGTGTGGTCGAGACCTGCTGAGGCTGTCCGCTCCCGTGGTGCGTACGGCTGGCGGCCAACCAGACGGCGGCTCCTGCCACGACCGCGACCAGGACCACGACGAGCAGCGCAGCGATCGCGGGATGCCGCACCCGGAAGGGGACGCGGCGCTGCGCGCGCGACGGCAGCGTCCGTAGGACGCTCGTGACCTCGCCGGTGGCGCTGCCGGCGCGGGCGGTCTCGATCGCCAGCACATCCTCGAGGTCGGCGATCAGCTCGGCGTCGTCGGCATAGCGGTCCTCCTGGTGCTTGGCCGTGGCCGTGTCGATCACCGAGGCGAGCGCGGCCGAGATCTCGGGCCGCTTGGCCTGGACGTCGGGGAGCGTCTCGCGGACGTGCTTCATCGCCACGGCGACCTGACTGTCGCCCTTGAACGGGACCTCGCCGGTCAGCATCTCGTAGAGCACGATCCCCAGCGAGTAGAGGTCGGACTGCCCCGTCACGTGCTGCCCCAGAGCCTGCTCGGGAGAGACGTAGTCGGTGGTGCCGAGCACACGCCCGTCGGCCGTCAGTCCCTCCTCGTCGAGCGTCCGGGCGATGCCGAAGTCGGTGACTTTGGCCGAGCCCTCCTCGTCGATCAAAACGTTCTGGGGCTTGACGTCCCGGTGGACGATGTGGCGGGCGTGGGCGGCGCCGAGCGCCCGGGCGATCTCGATCGCGTACGCGACGGCCTCGGCCACCGGGAGCCGACCCAGGCGTCGGATCCGCTCCTTGAGCGTTTCGCCCTCGACGTACTCGAACACGATGTAGGGACGGTTCTCGTCCTCGCCGGCGTCGATCACCCCGACGATGTGGGGGTGCGAGAGCTGCGCCACCGCCCGGGCCTCGCGCCGGAAGCGCTCGAGCTGGTCGGAGTCGGTGGCGACCTCGCGGTTCATCAGCTTGATCGCCACGCTGCGTTCGAGCGTCCCGTCCGTGGCCCGGTACACCGTCGACATGCCGCCGGCGCCGATCCTGGCCTCCAGCCGATAGCGGCCGCTGAGCGTCGTTCCGAGCAATGTGCTCATGTAGTTGCCCTATTTTGCGGCACGCGCGGGTCGTCGTCGCTGCAAGGCGCGGGATTTCTCATATTCCGCGGCCCCCTTTCCGGCGCAATGCTTTCAGGCGGCTCGGGTGCGTGCTCCCCCGCCTGGTCCGGGGGATCGAGCACAATGACCTCATGAGCGACGCGTATGCAGCCGCGGGGGTGGACACCGCCCAGGCCGACGCCGGGGTTGCCGGGCTGGTCGAGGTCCTGCGCGGGATCGATCCGGGCCGCTCCCCGCTGGCCGTTTCGCTGCCCGGCCATTACGCGAGCGTCCTCAAGGTGGCGCCCGGGCTTGGCGTGGCGCTCGCCACCGACAGCGTCGGCTCGAAGGTCATCGTCGCCGAGCAGGCGGGGCGGTTCGACACGATCGGGATCGACTGCGTGGCGATGAACGTCAACGACCTGATCTGCGTCGGCGCCGAGCCGCTGGCTCTGCTCGACTACATCGCGGTCGAGCACGCGGACCCCGCGCTGCTCCGTGCCCTGGCGGTCGGGCTGCGCGCGGGTGCGGAGGACGCGGGGGTCGAGATCCCCGGCGGCGAGGTGTGCCAGATCCCCGAGGTGATCCGGGGCCACCCGTCGCCGCACGGCTTCGACCTGGTCGGCTCGGCGTTCGGGACGGTGGCGCTCGACGCGATCATCGACGGTTCTCGCGTCGCGCCGGGCGATGTCCTGATCGGGTTGCCGGCCTCCGGCGTCCACTCCAACGGCCTGACCTTGGCCCGCCGGGCACTGCTGGACGACGGCGGCCTGTCGCTCTACGACCGCCCGCCGTCGCTCGGTGGGGCGAGCGTCGCCGACGTGCTGCTCGAGCCGACCGTCATCTACGTGCGCGCGGTGCTCGATCTGCTGCGCAGCTCGGAGCTCGACGTGCATGGCCTGGCCCACATCACCGGCGGTGGCGTCCTGAACTTGCTGCGGATCGGCGACGGGGTCGGGTACGAGATCTCTTCGCCGCTGCCGGCGCCGCCCGTGTTCGAGCTGATCGCCTCGCTCGGCGGCGTCTCGGCCGCGGAGATGTGGGAGGTGTTCAACATGGGCATCGGATTCGTCGCGATGGTCGCTCCTTCCGACGCGGACGCTGCGGTGGCGGTGCTCGAGCGCCGGCATCCCGGCGCGGCGGTCGTTGGCCGGGCTACCGATTCGGCGGGCCGGGTGGAGCTGCCTGGGCTTGGGTTGGCTGGAGGTGCGGAGGGTCTTAGGAGCGTTTAGCTGTCGGCTGGCGCCCCGGCCCTTCGGCCGCGCCTCGGTTCTTGGACTGGTACTGCGCACTGAAGGGGGGACGGGGCGGTCTGCGTGGTTGGTCGGGCGACACTCTCACGACCACAGCTCGACAATCCCGGCGGGCGCCAGGGCGAGTGACGAGTTACGTGCGGCCTGGAGCAACAGCTCGACATTTGACGCGGCTCGCGGCGGCTTTGTCGAGCTACGGTCGCGGCCGCTCCCCTCCCTCCTCCTCTCTAAGCGAAGTAACAGGCCAGCACCCCGAGCGCGGCCGAAGGGCCGGGGCGCCAGCCGAGCCCTCACCTGCGCCAGAGCCGGCGCGCCACCACACCCGCCACCGCAAGCCTGTACACCGCGTAGGGGAGCAGCGACCGATCGCGCTCGACCTGCCGGATCAGCCAGGTCGACGCGAGCGTCGATCCAAAGGACGAGGCTGCGCCCACGGCAAATGGCAAGGCCGTTCGCGAGGGCAGGCCCCGGCGGCGCAGGCGCACCATCTTCAAGGCCGTGGCGCCGGCGATCACCGGGAGCGCCACGTGGCGTGAGAGGCGGTTGGCGTCGGCGCGAGTGAACCGGCGCCACCGGGCCGCCGCGAGGGTGGCTCCGTTGCGCGAGACGCCGGGCACGAGCGCGCAGGCCTGGGCGACACCCAGCCACAACGCGTCGACGGCGCCACCGTCCTCGTGACCGCGGGTCTGAGGAAAACGGTCGGCCCAGGCCATCGCCGCCGATCCCGCCACGAGCCCAACGCAGATCGTGCCCGGCGTGCCGAGATAGCGTTCGATCGGCCGCTCGAGCAGGTAGCCGACGGCTGCGGGCGGCAGGAACGACAGCGCGACGAACGTCAGCCGCCGCCGGTCGAGCCCGCGTGCGGCCTCGGAGACCTCGCCGCGCAGGGTCACCAGCAGCCCGACCGCGGTGCCGGCGTGCAGGGCGACCTCGAAGGACTTGCGGAGCTCGTCGTCGAGCTCGGTGTAGCGCCAGCCGAACAGCCAGGGAACGAGCTCGATGTGCCCCGAGGAGGAGATCGGAAGCAGCTCCGCCGGCCCGTGCAGCGCGCCCAGCACGAGCGCTTCGCGCACCGGGAGGCGAGCCGGGCCACGACCGCCCACGAACGTCAGCGGGCGACGTCGGTGGCGGCGCCGCTATTCGCGCGCCGCCGCAGGATGAGCCACACGATCACGCCGACCACGAGCGCCAGGCCGACGTAGTCGACGTACTCGAGGTGGTGGCGCCAGCTCGTCCAGTTGCTGCCGACGGCGTTACCGAGGACGGCCAGCCCCACGATCCAGGGGATCGAGCCGAGTGCGACGAGCGTGAAGAAGCGCCAGAACGGCATCTCGGCCACGCCGGCGGCGTACGGGAATGCGGCCCGCGCCACCGGGATCCAGCGCGAGAAGAACACGGCCGGCGCGCCCCAGCGCTCGAACCAGGCGTGTGCCAGGTTCAGCCGGCGCTGGCTCATGTGGAGCTTGGAGCCCTGGCGCTCGAGCAGCTCGGTGCTGGCGAAGCGCCCGATCGCGTACGCGATCGAGGCCCCGGCTATGTCGCCGACGAGTCCAGCGATGATGATCCCGGCCAGGCTCAGGTGCCCCTCGGAGACGTTGAAGCCTGCGAACAGCATCGTCGGCTCGGTGCCCGGGAGCCCGACCACACCGGTGGTCAAGCAGAGCAAAGCGACCCCGGCCAGGCCGAGGTAGTTGATCACGTGGGTGGCCAGCGTGACCAGTGAATCCGTAACGGAGGCGAGCGCCAACAACTGGCGGCTAGCGTAGCGGCAGCAGGCCTTTCGGCCATCGCCTGGCTAGGGTTTCTCATCTTGTGCCCATCTCGCTGATCGTGCCTTGAGGGTCTGGATCGACCTCACGAACTCGCCGCATGTGCTGGTGATGCGGCCGGTTATTGCCAGGCTCCAGGAGCAGGGCCACGACGTCGAGGTGACGGCCCGCGATTTCGCGCAGACGCTTCAGCTGTGTGAGCGCTTCGGGATCGCTCACACGGCGCTCGGCCGACATCGTGGCGGGAGCCTCCCGGCCAAGGCCCGCGGGCTCGTCGAGCGCTCCTTCGAGCTTCTCCGGTGGGCGCGGCGCAAGCGGTTCGACCTGGCGCTCGGGCACGGTTCGAACGACATCACGATCGCCGCCGCCGCGCTGCGGGTTCCGTGCTCGACGATGTTCGACTACGAGTGGGCGACCGTGCAGCACAACGTCAACTGCCGGCTGGTCCGCGCCGTCGTCGTCCCCGAGGCGATCCCGCCCGAGCGGCTGTACCGCTACGGCGCCCGCGGCAAGCTCCGCCGCTACCCGGGGCTGAAGGAGGAGTACTACCTGTCGGATTTCGAGCCCGACCGGGCCGTGCTCGGCGAACTCGGCCTCGACGCCACGGCGCCGATCGCCGTCGTCCGCACGGCCCCGGACGTCTCCCTGTATCACCGGTTCGAGAACGATCTGTTCGGGCAGGTGCTCGAGCGACTTCGCGGCGGCCAGACGGTGGTGCTGCCGCGCACGCCCGAGCAGCGCAGCGAACTCGTCAGCCGCGGCGGGTTCATCGTCCCGGAACGGGCGGTCGATGCGCAGTCGCTGGTGGCGTTCGCGGACCTGGTGGTGTCCGCGGGAGGAACGATGAACCGCGAGGCGGTAGCGCTCGGCACTCCCGTGTTCACCGTGTTCGAAGGACGGCTCGGCGCCGTTGACGAACAGCTGCTCGCCGATGGTCGGCTGCGCCGCCTGACCCGCCCGGAGCAGGTCGAGCTCGTCAAGCGATCGGATTCGGGCGCTGCGCGCGACCGAATCAGAAGAGATCCGGCGGTGTTGGTAGAGCTGTTGAGGTCGTCGATGGGAGCGAGGTAACGCGGGCGTGCGAGTGAAAAGGCCTCTCGGAGGCGGTGTGGCGCGGCTCCCCAGGGGCCGCTTGCGGCTGCTCGTCCTGCTGACCCCGCTGATCGCGATGATCCCGGCTGCGCTCGGCGCCGCCGACCCCTCATACGCGATTCCCAGCCAGGTGAACGTGTTCCCGATCCCGGGCGCTCGGGTGGCGATGCCGCAGACCCAGATCACGTTCCGCGGCGCCCCGACCTCGCGGCTGGGGACGGTCACCGTGACCGGCTCGAGCACGGGCGCGCACGCCGGGTCGCTCAAACCCGACTCGGACGGGCGTGGCGGGAGCTTCATCCCGAACAGCCCATTCGCGCCCAATGAGACCGTGACGGTCCAGGCCTCCGGCGCGAGCATCGTCGGCGGCTCCGGCAGCACGTACCGGTTCACGGTGGCGAACGTGGCCGGGGTGATCCCGATCGGCCACCGGCCGCCCACGCCGCGGGTCCACGGCGACGTCCAGCGGTTCCGCTCGATGCCAGGTCTGATCCCACCCGCGGTCAAGCAGACCAATCACGGCCGGCCCGACCGCGGCTACATCTTCCTGGCGCCGCTGGCCGGACCGGTGCAGAGCGGGCCGATGATCATCGACTCCAGGGGCCGCCTGGTCTGGTTCGACAAGCTCCCTCCGGGCGGTCAGGCCACCGACCTCCGAGTGCAGTCATACCAAGGGCACTCCGTGCTGACCTGGTGGGAGGGCAACATCAACAAGGCCGGGATCGGCCAGGGCGCAGGCGTCATCGACGACAGCTCCTACCAGCCGGTTGCAGCCGTGCACGCCGCCAACGGCTTCAACGCGGACCTGCACGAGTTCCAGCTCACGCCTCAGAACACGGCGCTGCTCATCGCCTACCGGCCGGTCTTCTGGAACGCAACGGGACTGAAGGGCGGCACCGCGCACACGCTCGTGATGGACGCCGTGGTTCAGGAGATCGATATTCCCACCGGCCTCGTCCTGTTCGAGTGGGACAGCCTCGACCACATCCCTCTCACCGACAGCTATCACGGCGTGCCCAAGAGCCACGGCCATGTCTTTGACTACTTCCATCTCAATTCCGTGGAGCCCGACTACGACGGCAACCTCATCATCTCCTCGCGCGATACCTGGTCGGGCTACAAGGTCAACCGTCAGACCGGCCAGGTGATGTGGGTTCTCGGCGGCAAGCGCTCGAACTTCAAGATGGGCAAGGGCGCGCAGTTCGCCTTCCAGCACGACGTCCGCGCCCACGACCGCGACAAGACGTTCACCGTGTTCGACGACGGCGGCGGACCGCCCCGTGTCCACTTCCAGTCACGCGGGCTGACGCTGCACCTCAACTTCCAGAAGAAGACCGCGAACGCCGTCGTCCAGGACCTCCACCACCCACCGATCGTCTCGAGCTTCGAGGGCAACGACGAGCTGCTGCCGGGCAATCACAGCATGGTCGGATGGGGGCAGGTCCCCTACTGGACGGAGTTCAACTCGCGCGGCCGGACGGTGACCGACGGCCGCCTCGTGGGACCGAACGAGATCTACCGGGCCTACAAGTTCCCGTGGACGGGGCGGCCGAGCCAGCCGCCGGCGGTGGCTGCGCATGGCGGCCGCAAGAAGGCCACTGTGTGGGCGAGCTGGAACGGATCCACGGCGATCAGGAAGTGGAGGATCCTCGGGGGCCGGAACCCGAAGAGGCTCCACTCGGTCCGAGTCGCCGGCGTCGGCGGCTTTGAGACCGCGATCCACATCCATGGAGAACGCTACGTCGAGGCCCAGGCGCTTGACGGGAAAGGGCACGTGCTGGCGAATTCATCCATCAAGCGGGTCGGCTAGATCTTCGACGGGAATGACAGTGACATCGGCGGAAACCAGTCAGTTCAACCAAAGGAACCAGTGACACACCACAAGCCAAACCTCAAATACGTGACGGCGGCGCTGGCGACGGCCATGTGCCTGGTGTTCGCACTCGTCGCGGTGGCGCAGGCGGCAACGCCCGTGGCCGCGTTCACCCGCACCGGGGCCTCCCATTTCAACTCGGCGCCGTCGCTGGCGCCGCCGAAGCTGAAGAAGGTCAAGCGAGGCAAAGGCAACCTCGCGCCGGGCTACTTCCTGATCGCGAACTTCAAGAACTTCGGGATCATGCACACGAACGGCACGCCGGTCCCGATGGTCGGCCAGAGCGGCCCGATCATGTACGACAAGCACCTGAACCCGGTCTGGGTCCACGGCGTCGCCACGAACCGGTTCGCCAACAACTTCCGTGAGCAGTCCTACAACGGCAAGCCGGCGCTCAGCTGGTGGGAGGGCACGCTCACGAACACGGGTGAGCCCACCAGTGGCGAGGACTTCGTCGTCAACCAGTCGTACAAGATCGTGGCCAAGCTGAAGGGCGCCGACGGCTGGACCCTCAGCTTCCACGAGTTCGAGATCACCGGGGGCCATCTGGCCTGGGTCACCGCCTACAAGGAGGTCCCGAGGGACCTCAGTTCGCTTGGCGGCTCCAAGAACGGCAAGGTCCTCGACGTCGCCGTGCAGGAGTACGACCTCAACGGCGGCAAGCTTCTGTATAGCTGGGACGCGCTCGATCACATCCAGCTGTCGGAGTCGAAGCTCGCGATCCCCTCCAACGCGAGCACGCCGTGGGACGCCTACCACCTCAACGACGTCCAGCCGCTGCCCAACGGGCAGTTCCTGGCCTCGTTCCGCAACGAGTGGGCGGCCTACCTGGTCGACGAGACCTCGAACAACGTGGTCTGGACACTCGGCGGCAAGCACAGCACGTTCACGTTCGGAAACGGCGCCAGCTTCTCCTGGCAGCACGACGTTGAGTGGAGCCAGAAGAACGGCACCGTCAGCCTGTTCGACAACGCCTGCTGCGGGCTGACCTCGGCGGGCAAGGGCATTCCGCCGAGCGGCCCGAGCCGCGGGCTCGTGCTGAAGCTCGACACCACGGCGCACATGGCGACGGTGGTGAACCAGTACTCGCTCGGCTCGAAGCTCGAGGCGGGCACGCAGGGCAACACGCAGCCGCTGCCGAACGGGAACGTGCTGGTCGGCTTCGGAACCCAGCCGTACTTCGCCGAGTTCTCGAAGACCGGCGGCGTCCTGCTCCAGGCCCAGCTCCCGAGCCCGGACGTCACCTATCGGGCGTTCGTCGGCCGCTGGACCGGCAAGCCGACCAGCAACCCGGGCGGCGCGGTCAAGACCAGTGGCAGCAAGACCACCGTGTACGCCAGCTGGAACGGCGCGACCAACGTGTTCTCGTGGCGTGTGTTCGCCGGCTCTGATGCCAAGCACCTGAAGCTGGTGGCAAGCAAGGGGCACACCGGGTTCGAGACATCGATCCCGCTGAAGAGCAGCTACGGCGCCTACCAGGTTGTCGCGCTCGGCAACAAGAAGCAGACGCTGAAGCGCTCCAAGGTGTTCGGCGCGAGCAAGTCGAAGAGCAAGACGCCGTCGTCCGGTGGCAAGGGCGGCGGCGGGACGACCGGCGGGGGCGGCGGCTTCTACTAGGCCGACCCACCCCTGAAGATCAAGCGCGCCTAAACGGGGCCCCGCCAGCCGGGGCCCCGTTTTTGCTCGCACCGTGCGAACACGAAGGGCTCGGGCTCAACGCCTAGAATCATCCATCGCATGCGCCGGCGGATCAGATCCGCGGCCTTTCCCGTTCACCGCCACTCTCTGCCTCAGCTGGTGGTCGACGGCGCGTTGGTCGCCCTCGCATACTTCCTCGCCTTCGGGCTGAGGTTCGACTGGCACGTCCCGACTCGGTACGGCCACCTGCTCGATTCGACGATCTGGTGGGTGATCCCGGTGTACCTGGTGGCGCTCGCCGCCTTCGGGCTCTACCAGCGCCTGTGGACCTTCGTGAGCCAGCGCGAGTACGAGGCGATCATCAAGGGCGTCGTCGTGGCCACGGTGGCCGTTGTCGGCGTGATCGCGCTGCTGCACCCGGTCGAGACGCCCTCGCGGGTCCGGCACTTCCAGGTCGTCTCAAACCCGGTGACCGCCCCGCCCAGCGTCGTCGCGCTGTTCCTGCTCATGACGCTCGTGTTCCTGCTCGGCCTGCGGTTCATCGTTCATTTGGCGGTCGAGGGCCGGGTCCGCAGCTTCCGCGTCTCGAAGGGCGCGCGCGACGTGCTGGTCGTCGGCGGCGGCGACGGCGGCCATCTCGTGGTGCGCGAGCTGGCGCGCAACCCGCAGCTCCGGCTGCGCCCGGTCGGCTTCGTCGACGACGATCCCCGCAAGCAGGGGGTCAAGGACGAGTACGGGCTCAAGGTGCTCGGCACCACCTCGACCGAGGACCTGACCCGGATCCTCGATGAGGTCGAGCCCGACGAGGTCGTGATCGCGATCCCGTCCGCTCCGGGAACGGTGCGCGCACGCGTCGTGACGGCCTGCCGCGAGCGGGGGATCCCGGTGCGCACCACACCGACCGTGTTCGAGCTGCTCCGCGACGGCTCGGGCCAGATGCGGGTCGCCGGGCAACTGCGCGAGGTCCGGGTCGAGGACATCCTCGGACGCGAGCCAGTCCGGATCGAGCTCGAGCGGGTCGGCGCCTACCTGGCAAACCAGGTCGTGGTCGTGACCGGTGCCGGCGGCTCGATCGGGTCAGAGCTGTGCCGCCAGATCGCGCGCGTGGGCCCGCGGCGCCTGGTACTCGTCGATCACGCCGAGGACAACCTGTTCGAGATCATGCGCGAGCTCGAGGAGGATCGCCACGTGCGCACCGCGGTGCCGGTGCTGGCCGACTGCCGCGAGGAGGAGCGGATGCGCGAGGTGTTCTCCGAGCACCGCCCCGCAGTCGTGTTTCACGCGGCGGCCTACAAGCACGTGATGATGATGGAGCTCAACCCGGTCGAGGCGATCCGTAACAACGCGCTCGCCACCCGGGTGGTGGCGAGGATCGCGGGAAGCGTCGGCGTCGAGACGTTCGTGCTGGTGTCGACGGACAAGGCCGTCAGCCCGGCCACGGTGATGGGAGCTTCGAAGGCCCTCGCCGAGTGGGCGGTCGAGGCGGCCGCCGCGCGCTATCCGAAGACCTCGTACTCGACCGTGCGGTTCGGCAACGTGCTCGCCTCCTCCGGGTCGGTCGTCACGATCTTCCGCCGCCAGATCGCCTCGGGTGGCCCGGTGACCGTCACCGACGACCGCATGAGCCGCTACTTCATGACGATCCCCGAGGCGGTGCAGCTGATCATCCGCGCCGGCTCGCTGGCCGAGCTCGACGATCCGGCGGCCGCGCGTCCGGGCGAGCCCGCGCATCCGTCGGGCGGGCGCCCGCGTAGCGGCGAGGTGTTCGTCCTCGACATGGGCGACCCGGTCAAGATCGTCGATCTCGCCGAGACGATGATCCGGCTCAGTGGTCTCGAGCCGGGCCGGGACATTGCGATCGAGATCATCGGCGCGCGCCCGGGCGAGAAGCTCCACGAGGACCTGTTCAACCCGTACGAGCGGATGCAGCCGACCGCGGCCCAGAAGATCTTCCGAGCCGAGCACGAGCCGCTCGACCCCGACTGGGTCGAGGAGACGTTCGAGAAGATCAACCTGCTCGTGCTCGAGGGCGACGCCGCCGTGCTCGCGCAGCACGTCGGAATGCTCGCCCGTGCCCGTACCACCGGCCCCTCCGGGCGTGATGCCCGGGTGGCAACGTAGACTGAGACCGCAGCATGGGGCCGGTTCCGTTCGCTCTCTCCATCCACCACTTCATCAATTCGGTGGGGTCGGATGCAGGCTTTGCCTCGATCATCGGGCTGGCCATCCTGGTCCTGCTCTATTTCGCGCAGGCTCGGGAGACCGCCTCGCTGCGCGGTCACGCCCAGGAGGCCGCCGATCGGATCCAGCAGCTCGAGGCTCGGCTGGCCCAGGTCTCGCGCGGGCAAGCCGCCCCGCCCGCCGCGCAGGCGGTGGCGCAGGGAACCCCTGCGGTTTCGCGTCAGGCTGCCCCCGGCGCGGCTCCCGCGGCCACGGCCGCGACGGCCGCGGCGGCGCCGTCGCGAACTGCCGCCCCCGCCCCGGTGAGCGCGATTCCGGCGGCCCCTGCCGGTGTCGGCGCCCCGGCGCTGACCGCAGCCACGAAGCTGATCCCGACCCCACAGGTGGTCTCCTCCGTCGCAGTCGCCGATCCGGCCCCTGCCCCCGCGCCCGGGGGTGCCGTTGCCGGTGCGCCCGGCCCGGCCACAGTCGCCGGTGGAGCCAACGGCGCCGGACGGGCACCGGGCGGGACGCTCCCGCCGGCGCCGGCCGGAGCACCCGGCCAGACCGTTCCGCCTCGCCAGACCGTTCCACCTCGCGCGCAGCTGCGTTCTCCCGGGACGATCCCCCCGTCGCGCCGGCCCCCAAATTCCGGCGGGCGAGCGCCGCAGGGGGATGACACCCCCTCGCGCGGTCGGCGGATCATCGCCGTGCTCGCCGCGCTGCTGGTGGTGGCCGCGATCGTCGTCGTGCTCCTGATCGTGACCGGGGGCAGCAGCAGTCCTTCGAGCAACACCACCACGCAGACGAGCAACGTTCCGGGGCGGCATCGCGCGGCCACGTTCAACACCTCGCAGGTGACGGTCGCGGTCCTGAACGGGACCTCGACCCAGAACCTCGCGCACGACGTGGGGCAGAAGCTGTCCGGTGCGGGCTACCAGGAGGGCACCATCGCCACCGCCCAGGACCAGACGCACCCGTCCACGATCGTCGGTTATCTACCGGGGTTCAAGCGGGACGCGCTGGCAGTCGCCGGGACGCTGAAGCTCAAGCCGGCGGCCGTCCAGGCGGTCGACGCGAACACCCAGGCTGTAGCCTGCCCGCCGCCCTCGACGTGCAAGGCGAACGTCGTCGTCACCGTGGGCTCGGACCTCACCAACACGCGGTAATCCGCGGCGCGGCCGCACACCACCTCATGATGGATCTTCTCGACCTCCCCGAACGCAGCGCCAAACCCCGCCAGGAGGGGCTGACCCACGTCCTGGACCGCGGCCTGTCCGTGGTCCAGGTCGACAACCTCGTCGAGGTTGCCGGGGAGTACGTGGACGTCGTCAAGCTCGGCTGGGGCACCGCCCTGCGAACCGGGAACCTCCCGGCCAAGCTGGCCCGCTACCGCGAGCACGGAATTCCGGTGATGTTCGGCGGGACGCTGACCGAGCTGGCGATCGCCCAGGGCCGGCTCGAGCGGTTCATCGAGTGGCTGCGCGAGCTGGAGCTCGAGTACATCGAGATCTCCGACGGCACGATCGAGCTCCGCCACGACGACAAGCTCGAGCTGATCGGCCGCCTCGCCGGCGAGTTCACTGTGCTGTCGGAGGTGGGCTCCAAGGACGACACCCGGATCATGGCCCCGTACCGCTGGGTCGAGCAGATCCAGTCAGAGCTCGAGGCCGGCGCTTGGAAGGTGATCGCCGAAGCGCGCGAGAGCGGTACCTCGGGCATCTTCCGCCACGACGGCGAGGTGCGCATGGGGTTGATCGACGAGATCGTCCACGCCATCCCGGTCGAGAAGATCATGTTCGAGGCACCGCAGAAGGACCAGCAGGTGTGGTTCGTTCGTCGCTTCGGCGCCAATGTCAACATCGGCAACGTCCCGCCAGAGGACACGTTGGCGCTCGAGACGATCAGGGTCGGGCTGCGCTCGGACACGGCCTCGACCGTCTATGAATGACGGTTCGCGCTGGGCGGGCATAAGCCTGGCGCGCCACGGCGAGACGAACGACAACGTCGAGCCGATCCGGGCGCAGGGCTTCACCGATACGCCGCTGAACGAGACCGGGCGACGTCAGGCGCACGAGCTCGCCGAGCGCGTCGCCGGCGACGGGTTCGTGTCGTTGTGGGCGTCGGACCTGAGCCGGGCGCGGGAGACCGCGGAGATCGTCGGTGAGCGCATCGGGCTGACGCCGCGCCTCGACGCTCGGTTGCGCGAGGGTGCCCGCGGTCGCTGGGAGCGGCGCCTGTTCATCGACATCGAGCGTGACGAGCCGGACCTGTACGCGGCCTGGCGTCGCGCCGGGCCGGAGTTCCAGTTCCCCGGCGGTGAGTCGCTCCTCGAGCAGCAGGAGCGCGTCGCCGCCGCTCTCGACGACGTCGAGGCGACGGGCGAGCTGCCGGCGCTCGTCGTCTGTCACGGCGGCTCGATTCGCGTCGTGCTGTGCCTGCGAGACCCCCGCGGCCTTGACGCCTTCCAGGAGTGGAAGATTCCGAACGTGGCGGTGGTCCCGCTGTGAGACGGTTGCCCCTGGTCGCGCTCGTGGCTCTGTTCGCGGCGACGGTGGGGGCGTTCTTCGTCACCCAGCACCTGAAGGTGACGACGCCGCTGATCGCGGGCTATCCACGGCCCGTGCCGGGGGTCATCAACCCGTACGGAGGCGCGAAGTGCGGCCGCGTCGATCACTCGCGGATGCGGATCTCGTTCTACCTGCTGCATCGAGCGGACGACATCAGCGTCTACATGGTCGACACGAGCGGCACGATCGTCCGCACGCTCGCCTCCGGGCGCCACGTGCCGATCAGCCGGCGCGTGTACTTCTCCTGGAACGGCCGCGAGGACAACGGGTCGGTGGCGCCCGACGGCACCTACTACGTCCGAGTCGCGCTCCGTCACCAGGGCCGCACGGTGGACATCGCCGACGCGAACGGTCCGATCCCGGTCAAGATCAAGACGATCCCTCCGCGCCCGGTCGTCACCGACGTCTCGCCGTCGCTGATCCCGCTCGGCGCTGAGAAGGTCAAGATCGACTACAAGGGCAACGACAAGCGCAGCGGCTTCGTGATCCTGTACCGCACCGACCTGCCGGGCAAGCCGGTCGCGGTCAAGAGCTTCAAGACCAAGTGGAACGCCTCGCAGGCGACCTGGGATGGCCTGATCAAGCGCCAGCCCGCCCCAGCGGGCACGTACCTCGTCGGCCTCAACGTCACCGACGCGGCCTGCAACACGGGGAAGTTCCCGGCGGTGATGCCGCCGGCTCCGGGAACCACGCGAGGCGCCGGCGTCTCCGTCCGCTACCTCGCCGGGCAGCCGCCCCTGACCCCCACACCGGCCGGCTCGGCCGCACCGGCCTACGTCGACGCCCGCGGCGCCGTCTACCGCTGGGGTCTGTTCCGCGTGGGGTCGCGCAAGGAGAGCGGCCACGGGGTCCAGCGGAGCTATCAGCTCAAGGTGAAGGTGCCCTGGGCGCTGGGGGCGGGGCTCTACCACCTGGTGATCCACTCGGGCCCGCACGCCACCGATGTGCCGCTGGTCGCCGACCATCCGGGCCATCTGCACGAGCCTCACGTCCTCGTCGTGCTGCCCGCGCTGACCTGGCAGGGTCAGAATCCGGTCGACGACCCTCCCCGCGACGGGATTCCCAACACTCTCGAGAACGGCGGCCCGATCCAGCTCTCGCGGCCGCTCGTCAACGGCCTGCCCTCCGGGTTCTCCGAGGAGGCGTCGCTGCTGGCCTATCTCGACAAGCAGCATCTGAGCTACGACCTGACCACCGACCTCGGCCTGCTGAACGGCGTCGGGCCGAAGCTCGGCGGCCACGCCGCGGTGGTGCTCGACGGCACCATGCGCTGGGTTCCGCCGGCGCTCGCCGCATTACTGCGCGCCTACGTCCAGAACGGCGGCAACGTGATCTCGATCGGCACCGACTCGCTGCGCCGCGGCGTCGTGGTGGCGGGCGGAACGGCGTCACACCCGACGGCGCCCCGGCCGGCCGACATCTTCGGCGCCACCCTTGGCCCGATCGCCTCCGGCCACGGACTTCTCATCACCCAGATCCGCGACGATCTGAAGATCTTCACCGGCACCTCCCAGGCGTTCCCGGGCTTCACCTCCTACCAGCCGGTCCGGGCGGTGGCGCCACCGGGCAAGGTCCTCTCGGCCGCTGGCACCACCAGTTCGTCGCAGGCAATCGTCGCCTACCGCTACGGCAAGGGTGTCGTGGTCAACATCGGCCTGGTCGGGTTCGGGGCTTCGCTGGCCAAGAACATCGACTCCAAGGAGCTCGTGAACCGGCTGTGGCAGGTGCTGGGGCGGGTGGCGCCGCCTCGCCGCGGGCCCTGAGGCTTCTTTGGGCGTCTCTGTGGCCGGCGCGTTCTTCGGGCGCCGCTCGGGTTGGCGGGTGCGATTGGGTTTAACGGCGCGTTGAGGGAGAGGGTGCTGGGCTGTGTAGGTGCAAACGCAAACATTCGACCCGAAATCCCGAGCCCTGCTGCATTTCGCACCATATGGAGCACGTTCGCGCCACCCCCTCCGCCCCAACGCGCGATTGTTTGCAAAAGGCACGCGACAGCGGCAGCAAAACCCACCCCCTCCCCAGCAAGCCGTTCCGACCAAGTCCCATCAACCCGGGCGGCGCCCGAAGAACGCCGCAGCCACCGAGCAAAGAGCGAGACCTCAGTAGCCCGCCGTGAAGCGCTGGCGCGAGAAGCGGTGCTGCTCGAGCTCGTCGACGAACGCGTCCGCCAGGTCGCCCGAGGTCAGGCCGTCGCCGACCGGGTCGTCGCCGCCCGCCACCGTGTAGCCGCCGCGCTTCTCCCCGGGCGCGAGGTCGTGCGGGGGCGGGCTCATGTAGGTCCAGTCGAGATCCGCCGGAGCGCTGCGCAACAGGTCCAATGCCTCGCCCTGGGCGAGCGCCTCGGCCTTGTAGGCGTCCGGGAAGCCGGGCTGGTCGACGAGCCGGCCGCCGTCCGGCGCGTTCAGGCTGCCGCCACCGCCGACCACGGCGAGCCGGGGAACGCCGGCGCGGGGGACGGCCTCGATCAGCGAGCGGGCTGCCGCGGGGATGATGCTGCGATCCGAGGTGCTCCGATCGGTGACGCTCGAGACGACCACGTCGTGGCCGCTGATCGCATGGGCCACCGCGTCTGCGTCGCGCACGTCGGCGACCGCGCTGTCAACGCCGGAGAGCTCGGCCAACCGGCTCTGATCGCGTCCGATCGCGGTCGCCTGATGCCCCCGTGAGAGGGCCTCCTTGACGATCGCGCCGCCGAGCCAGCCGGTCGCGCCGATGACCGCAATCCGCACACCGGCATTCTGACAGCACCCGCGATCCCTACCGTGTGCCGGCGATGACGGGATACCTGAAGCGCCTGATCAGCTCGCTTGCGGCCTATCAGGTGGCCGATGTCGTTTCGAAGTTCATCGCCGTGCTGCTGCTGCCGGTGTACACCCGGTACATCCACCCGGCGGGGTACGGCGTCGTCGAGCTGCTCGCGAACGGGGTGATCCTCGTGAGCATCCTCGTCCGCTTCGGGATCATCGAGGCGTTCCTGCGCTACTACTTCACAGACGAGGACGGAGAGCGCCGGGACGCCCTGGTGCGCCGCGCCACCGTGTTCCTGCTGATCGCGTCGACGATCGCGTCCGCGATCCTGGCCGCGCTCGCCAGCCCCCTCTCGAAGCTGGTCCTCGGCCACCACGACGCCACGACGTTCCTGATCGCGGTGCTGGGGCTGTGGTCGTTCACGAACCTCGAGCTCGCTTACGGGGTCCTGCGGGTCGACGAGCGCCTGCGGACCTATGCGATCGCGTCGCTCAGCAATGTGGCGTTGACGATCATCGCCTCGGTCGTGCTCGTGGTGGGGCTCGGCAAGGGGCCGCGCGGGCTGCTGCTCGGCAACTACGGCGCGTCGACCGTGGTCCTGCTCGCACTGTGGTGGACGATGCGCCGCCGGCTGATGCGCGGCAAGCGCACCCACGGAGAGCAGCTGCCGCTGCTGCTGCGCTTCGGCCTGCCCACCGTCCCGGCCGAGATCTCGGTGTACGCGCTCAGCGTCGTCGATCGCTTCTACATCTACCACTCACGCGATCCCCGCCAGGCTGGCCTGTACTCGATCGCGGTCAAGCTCGCCGGCGCGGTCGCGTTCATCGTGCGCGCGTTCCAGTACGCCTGGCCGCCGCTCGCCTACTCGGTCACCGACGACGCCGAGGCCTCGCGCCTGTACGGGCTGGTAACGACCTACTACGTACTGGTCAGCGGCTGGGTGGTCGCGGGGCTGGCGCTGCTCGGCCGCTGGGTGATCCGCCTGCTCACCGCGCCAAGCTACTTCGACGCCTATCGCGCCCTGCCCTGGGTGGCCCTCGGCTGGGCGATGTACGGGCTGTGGGTGGTGTTCCTGGTGATCTCGGGGCGGGTCAAGGTGACGACGCGCAACTTCCCGGCGTCGGTCGCGGGCCTCGTCGCGAACATCGTCCTGCTGGTCGTGCTCCTGCCGCCGCTGGGGATCGCGGGCGCAGGAATCGCCCTGTGCGGCGCCTACGTGGTCATGCTGGTCGTCATGTACATGCTCACCCGCCGTGTGTTCACGGTCGCGTTCGAATGGCGCCGGCTCGCGCAGCTGGTGCTGGTCATGGGCGGGCTGGCGGCGGCCGGTGACGCGCTCCTCCCCGTGCACGGATTCCCCGGGTTCATCACCCGGGCTCTCGTGTTCGCGGCGATCCCTCCGATCCTGTACGCCACCGGGTTCGCGCACGCCGAGGAACTGCGGCAGTTCCGGGCGGTGGCCGAGCGGGCGCGCCGGATGATCAGCAGAGGCCCGAGGTTGTGAGCCGCCCCACGGTCAGCGTCGTCATGCCGTTCGCGGGGAGCGTCGCCGAGGCGTATGACGCGGTCGCCGCGCTGCGCCGCCTACAGCTCCGCGAGGGCGATGAGCTGATCGTGGCCGACAACGCGGGCGTGGCGCCGTCCGATCCTGGTGTCCGGGTGGTTCGCGCCGGCGCCGAGCGATCCCCTGCGCACGCGCGGAACGTCGGCGCCGAGCACGCCTCCGGCGACTGGATCCTGTTCCTCGATGCCGACTGCCGGGCACCCCACGACCTCCTCGACGCCTATTTCGTGCAGCCCGTCGCCGACGATGTCGGCGCGCTGGCCGGCGAGGTCGCTCCCGCGGGGGGCGCGCACACCGTGGCCGAGCGTTACGGAGAGGCCCGGAGCTTCCTCAGCCAGGAGGCCCATCTCGCCCACCCCTATCTGCCTCGCGCCGTGGCGGCGAACCTGCTGGTGCGCCGGGCCGCATTCGAGCAGATCGGCGGGTTCTACGAGGGGGTGCGGGCCGCCGAGGACACCGATTTCAGCTGGCGCCTGCAACGCGCCGGCTGGCGACTCGAGCTCCGGCCCGACGCGAAGGTGGAGCACCGGTACCGGGCGACGCTGCGCGAGCTGCGCTCCCAGTGGCGCGGGTACGCCGCCGGCCGGGCCTGGCTGCGGCGGCGCTACGAGGGATTCCAGCCCGAGCCGGCCGTGCAGCGCGGGGCCCGCCGGGCGGTGGGGCACGTCCGCCGCAGGCGCGGGCAGGTCGCGAACGCGGCTGCAGCCGCCGCGGACAGAAACCGCCGTGACGCGAGCCGGAGTCCCGTGGACCGGGCCCAGTTCCTGGCCCTCGACGTGCTGCTCGCGGCGGAGGAGCTCGCGGGGTTCACCCTGTCCAACCGGCCCGAGCGCGTGGACCGCCAGGTGTCGTCCGGGCGCGTGGTACTGATCGCCGACCGCTTCCCGGTGCCGGGCGACCCGTTCGTCGATTTCGCCCGGACGCTTCGGGGCGCCCGGGTCGAGGCCAGGGGCCGTCCAGATGCCCCCTGGGTCGACGCCACGCGCGAGCTCGAGATCGCCTATCGCGAGGATGATGGTGCCGCGGCGCGGATCGTCGCGGTTGCGCGCCTGGCGGCCCGGCATCCGGTCCGGGTTGCGCTCGACCTGGTAGACCGCAGAGCGGAGCCCTCGCTGGCGGCGCTCGCGCCGGCGGCCGTGCGCCTCGAGCGCGAGGCGGGCGCGCGCCTGCATCCCCTCGGTGGCGACGAGGCCCAGCGCATCGCGGCACGGCTGGCTGCGCTCACCGGCCGCGGGATCACCGACACGTGATGCAAGTCCACCTCGTCGACCCCTCCGCGTTCACGCCGCCGTATGACCATGCCCTGTGCGCCGCTCTGGCGCAGGCCGGTGTCTCGGTGGAGCTGATCACATCGCGCTTCGCCTACGGAGCGGCCCCGGACCCCGATGGGTACACGCGCCGGGAGTTCTTCTACCGTCACGCGATCGGCGCGGCCGGTTCGGCGGCGCGCCGGATCACCAAGCTCGCCGAGCACGTGCCCGACATGCGCCGCTATCGGCGCCTCGCGGCCGCTGCCGACGTCGTTCACTTCCAGTGGCTCGACGTGCAGTGGCTCGACGCCCGGCTGCTGCCGGACAGGCCGACCGTGCTCACCGCTCACGATCTTCTCCCACGCGAGCCGCGGGCCGGGCAGGCGCGCGCGCAGCGCCGTCTCTACGACGCCGTCGACGCGATCGTCACCCACTCCGAGTACGGACGGCGGCAGCTGATCACCGGCCTCGGCCTGGAGGCCGAGAAGGTCCGGGTCATCCATCACGGCGCGTTCGACCACCTGGCCCGCCAGCGGGAGGAGCAACCGCTCCCGGCTGAGTTGCAGGATGTCGAGGGGCCGGTCGTGCTGTTCTTCGGCCTGCTGCGCCCGTACAAGGGGATCGACACGCTGCTCGAGGCCTGGCGGGGGATCGACGGGGCCGAGCTGTGGATCGTGGGCCGGCCGCGGATGGAGCTCGACGCCCTCCGGGCGCACGCCCCGCGCGGCGTCCGATTCCATCCGCAGTTCGTGCCCGACCCACAGCTCGCGGCATTCTTTCGCCGGGCCGACCTGGTGGCGCTGCCCTACAGCGAGACCGAGCGTTTCGACCAGTCCGGCGTCCTCGCCACCGCGCTGGCATTCGGGACCCCGACCGTGCTCAGCGACGTCGGCGGCTTCCGGGAGGTCGCGGCCACCGGGGCGGCGCGGCTGGTGCCGCCCCGCGATCCGGCCGCTCTGCACGTCGCGCTCTCAGAGCTCCTCCACGATCGCCCAGGGCGCGAGCAACTTGCGGCGGCAGCCGAGGCCGCCGCCGCCGGCCCCTACTCGTGGTCAGGCGCGGCGGCGAAGACGGTCGCGCTCTACCGCGAGCTCACTTCGGGAACCTGACCGTGACCGATCCGTTCTCGTTCGCGAAGGCCGTGATCGTCTCGCCCGAGAGGATGTCCACCGAGCCCTGGAACTTGACCGACGGCTTGCTCGTGTCGAGGTTCACCGGCGAGAACGAGGTGACCGCGGTCAATCCGGCCATCGCGCCGGGCGCCTGGGCGAACGCAACCGGCTGCGGGCAGGTGGTGCTCCAGTTCGCCATGTCGGCGCCGAACACGGTGAGCTTGATCCGTGCTGGCGGGGCCTTGGCCGCGACGAACAGATCCGGTGGCACGGTGAGGGCGGCCGAGAAGGCGGCGTAGAGCTGGGTGGGGTCGGTGGTGAAGCCGACGAAGCTCGGCTGCGAGCACTGTGCCGAGTACATCGGGCTGAGCGACCAGGAGGTCAGGCGTTCGTCGATCAGGGTGTGCCCCGAGAGGTAGCCGAACTCGTTGTCGCCGGTGCGCGCCTGGAGCGCCAACGGCGTCGCTGCAGTCGAGACGATCCCGCCGACCTGGGTGAGGCGAGTCGACTGCTGCCCGGCGGTCCAGTTGGAGGTCGTCGCTCCGAGCGTGGCCTGTCCGGGGATCTGCGCGCAGCCATCGATCCCGGCGGTGATCACCGTGTCGCCGCCGAGACTCGAGCCGGTCCCCCGCATCTGCGCCACCCGCCCCAGCTGCAGCGCTTTCTGCAGGCTCCCGAGCTTCCCGCGGCCGCCTGTGCACGAGTTGGTGACGATCCGCCAGCGCTTGCGCAGCGCCTGCTCGTAGACCTTCGTCTTGATCAGCGCCCCGTCCTTGGGGAAGCGGCGGCCGTAGCCGAACACCTGCACCATGTCCTGCCAGCCCGCGCTCCTGGTGACGGCGCGCGCCCAGGCCGTGATGCTGGAACCGGGCGCTCCCAGCGCCGTCTTGACGAAGCTCACGTAATAGCCGTCGAGGGTGCCGAGAACCTGCCGGTGGGCGGCGGTGACCGAGTGGTGGCGTCGGATCTGGTAGCTGGCTGCCGCCAACTGGGTCAGGAAGGCGGATTCGGGGTCGCTCGGCGGATGCGATACGCGGCCCGCCAGCTGGGGCCCATTGGCACGGCCCAGGCCCACGCCACCCAGGTTGATCAGCGGGATCGAGACCGCGCTCTGAGCCGCGAGCGGGACGAGCCCGAACTGCTTGCCGCCGGTCTGAAAACCGAACGCCACCTGCTGACCCAGCGGGGTGGTCTTGGCGGGGGTGATCGCGAGCGCGCCGGGTTTGAGCAGTCGCAGGCCCTCTGGGGCGAGCTGGACTCCGGCGACGAGCCGCATTCCTCCGCCGGTCAGCGTCTCGAGCGGCGTCATCGACACCATCTCATCGCCGGCGAGTGCGTTGCGCGGCAGCGTCAGCGTGAACACGGTTCCGTCGGCGGCCCTCGTGGTCAGCGTCCCCCCGTCCGAGCCGATCGTGGCGGTGACGCCGCGGGAGGAGTCGGCCGTCGTCGTGACGACCGGATTCGTGTGCCCGACCGAGATCGGGAGCGGTTTCGTGGCGGCGCTGGCGGCAGTCGCCGAGGCCAGGACGATCAGGACGGATAGGACCGACAGCCGGATTGTTCGCAGACGCAATGGCACTCCCCAGGTTCCTCCGGCCTTGGCTTGGCGACCATAGCAGCACCCTTCTGGGCCAGGTCCACCGGCCCCTGCCCCGTCCCGTCGGTCACAATCCGCCGCCGTGACCGCGCTCGTGATCGTGTTCTGGGCCTCTGTGGCTCTGCTCGTCTACACCCATGTCGGGTATTGGCTGCTCCTGAGCGCGCTGGCGCGGCTGCGGCGAGCGACTGATCCGACGGACACCGCCGCCCCCGAGTCGCCTCCGCGCGTCGACGTGATCGTGGCTGCCTATGCCGAGCAGGAGGTGATCGCCGGCCGGGTGGCCAACCTGCGCGCGCTCGACTACCCCGCCGAGTGCGTGCGGGTGGTCGTGGCCTGCGACGGCTCTCCCGACGCCACCGCCGAGCGGGCGCGAGCGGCGGGCGCCGACCTCGTCCTCGAGCTCCCGCGCGGCGGCAAGATCCGGGCCCAGGACGCCGCCGTCGAGCGCGCCGAGGCCGACATCGTCGTCTTCTCCGACGCCAACGTGACCTGGGAGCCGGACGCGCTCACCCGCCTGATCGCCCGCTTTGCGGACCCGCGCGTCGGCTACGTGTGTGGCCAGGTGCAGCTCGTCAACGAGCGCGGCACGAATCAGGAGGGTCTGTACTGGCGCTACGAGATGGCGCTGCGGGCGCTCGAGTCACGGGTGCGTTCGGTGACTGGCGGCAACGGCGCGATCTACGCCACGCGGCGCGAGACGTATCTCGTCGTCGACCCGGTGATGGGGCACGACCTGTCGTTCCCGTTCAACATCGTCAAGCGGGGCTGGCTGGCGGTCTACGAGCCGCGAGCCCGCGCGAGGGAGAAGATGGTGCCCTCGATCGAGGGCGAGTTCGCGCGCAAGCGACGGATGATGAGCCACACCTGGCCGATCGTGATTCGCGGAGGCATGCTCTCCCCTCGTGGCTACGACCCGCTGTACGCGCTGATGATGTTCTCCCACCGGATCGTCCGTTACCTGTCGCCGTTCCTGCATCTGATCGCGCTGGGCACGAGCATCGCACTGCTCGGGCACGGATGGGTGTACGCGGTGGCGGTCGCGCTTCAGCTCGCGGTGCTGGCCGCCGCGCTGCTCGAGCCGCTGTTGCCGGTTCGCCCGTTGCTGATTGCGCGCTACTACGTCCTGACCACCGTGTCGCTCGCCGTGGGGCTGTGGGACTGGCTGTTCCGTGGAACCGCGGCCGGCTGGGAACCGGCGGAGGGCACCCGGTGACCGACGTGCTGCAGCGAGGACTCGACCTGCTCGTCGGCGGGATCGGCTCGGTGCTCACGGCGCCGGTGGTGGCGCTGCTGGCGATCGCCGTCCGGCTCGAGTCCCCGGGGCACCCCATCTACCAGCAGACCCGCGTCGGCAAGGACGGTCGCGCGTTCCGGATCTACAAGCTGCGCACGATGGTGCGCGGTGCCGAGTTCACCGGCGCCGGCCTGGCGATCCAGGAGGGCGACGATCGGATCACCCGGATGGGAGCGTTCCTGCGCCGCTACTCGCTCGACGAGCTTCCCAACCTGTGGAACGTGGTCCGGGGTGAGATGTCGATCGTGGGGCCCCGGCCAACCATTCCGGTCCAGGTCGAGCAGTACACCGCGCGCCAGCGGGGGCGGCTCGCGGTCAAGCCCGGGATCACCGGCTGGGCCCAGGTCAACGGCCGTGCGTCGCTGCCGTGGTCGCAGCGGATCGAGCTCGACCTGTGGTACGTGGAGCACCGCTCGCTCACGCTCGACCTGCGGATCCTGGCCCAGACCGTGCGTCTCGTCGCCACCGGCACCGGCCTCTACAAGGGCGAGACGGGTGGATGGGAGGGCCCGACCGCATGAGCGCGGGCGTGCTTCTGACCGGCGTGGGCAAGCGCTACGACATCGTGTCGGCATTCGCCCAGCACGGCACGGTCGTGGCCGCCGACCCGAACCCGCTCGCGCCGGCCCAGTACGCCGCCACCGTTCGCACCTCGGTGCCCCCGATCGTCTCGCCCGACTACGTGCCCGCGCTCCAGCGGCTGTGCGCCGAGCACGACGTGGGCGCGGTCGTGCCGCTCACCGATCTCGACATCGAGGTGCTGGCGCACGCGCGCGCCGCCGGCCGGATGCCGGCGTTCGTCCCCGACCCCGAGATCGCCCGTGCCACGTTCGACAAGTACGAGGCCCACCTGCTGCTCACCCGGCTGGGGCTCCCCTCACCGCCGACGGTGCTCCCCGGTGAGCCAGTCGACAGCTATCCGGTGATGGTGAAACCCCGGCAGGGGTCGGGCGCGCGGTCGATCCACCGCGCCCCCGATCAGGAGGCGGCCGAGTTCTTCGTCCGCTATGTCGAGGAGCCGACGATGGTGCAGCGCTGGATGGACGGGCCCGAGTTCTCGATCGATTGCCTCTCCGACCTCGACGGGCGCTGTCTCAACGCAATCCCGCGGACGATGATCGAGTCGCGCGGCGGCGAGTCGATCAAGGGCACGGTGATCGCCGACGAGGAGCTTGTCGAGCTCGGCCGGCGGGTGGTCGAGGGGCTCGGGGTGCGCGGCCCGTGCACGGTCCAGGCGTTCCGCGACCGCGAAATCGGGCTCGGGATCACCGACGTGAACACCCGCTTCGGCGGGGCCTTCCCCGCCCCCATGTACGCGGCGCTACCCGGCCGCACCTACCCGGAGCTGATCTCGCGCATGGCCAGCGGCGAGCGGATCGAGCCGCATGTCGGCGAGTTTCGCGCCGGGGTGACGTTCACGCGCTATTTCTGGCAGCTCGAGCTCGACGAGCAGATGCGACCGACCGGCCGCGATATCGTGGCGCCGCCGGGACCACCTGCCCCACACTAAAACCGGCCAGGTGGTGTTACCAAAGCAATGGTACGCGGTAGTACCATGCACAGCCTCATGCCGAACGAGCACTTCGATGTCCTGATCGTCGGCGCCGGACTCTCCGGCGTCGGTGCGGCCTGTCACTTGGCCCGCAAGCACCCGCAGCGCACGGTGGCGATCCTCGAGGCCCGCGACGCGATCGGCGGCACCTGGGACCTGTTCCGCTATCCGGGGATCCGCTCGGACTCGGACATGTTCACGCTCGGCTACCAGTTCGCGCCCTGGGACGACGCCCAGTCGATCGCGGACGGTCCGGCGATCCGCAAGTACATCGTCGACACCGCGCGCGAGTACGACGTCGAGCGCAAGATCCGCTTCGGCCATCGCGTGATCCACGCCACCTGGTCGACGCCCGACGCCCGCTGGACCGTCGACGTCGAGCGCGAGGAGGGAGCGCCCGTCCAGTTCACCTGCGACTTCTTGTATGGCTGCACCGGCTATTACGACTACGCCGGCGGCTACACGCCCCAGCTCGAGGGGATCGAGCGCTTCCAGGGCGAGGTCGTCCACCCCCAGCACTGGCCTGAGGACCTCGACTACGCCGCCAAGCGCGTCGTGGTGATCGGCAGCGGCGCCACCGCCGTCACGCTGGTCCCGGCGATGGCCCCGGAGGCGGCCCACGTCACGATGCTCCAGCGCTCGCCGAGCTACGTGCTGGCCCTGCCGGGGCGCGACCCGCTCGCGGTCGTCGTCCGGAAGTGGCTTCCGCGCAAGCTCGCGTACGCGCTCGTCCGGTGGAAGAACGTGCTGATGACGACCGGCTTCTACCAGTTCTGCCGCCGCTGGCCCGATGCGGCCAAGACTCTGATTCGGCGCGGCGTCCAGCGCCAACTGCCCAAGGGCTTCGAGGTCGACACCCATTTCCGCCCGAGCTACGACCCGTGGGATCAGCGCGTCTGCCTCGTCCCCGACGGTGACCTGTTCCGCGCGCTCCGGCATGGCAGCGCATCGATCGTGACCGACCGGATCGAGACGTTCACCGAGCACGGGATCCGGCTCGCCTCGGGGCAGGAGCTCGAGGCCGACATCGTCATCACCGCCACCGGCCTGAACCTCAAGGTGGCCGGCGGGATCGAGGTCGAGGTCGACGGCCGCGAGATCGAATTCTCGAAGTTGATCAGCTACAAGGGCATGATGTTCAGCGGGGTCCCGAACCTCGCGATCACGCTCGGCTACACGAACGCGTCATGGACGCTCAAGGCCGATCTGGTGGCCGACTACGTGTGTCGCACCCTGGCCCACATGGACGACATCGGGGCGCGTATCTGCACCCCGCGCACGCCTGGCCCCGCGGTCGAGACCCAACCGTTCCTCGATCTGAAGTCCGGCTATGTGATGCGCTCGATCAACCAGCTGCCCAAGCAGGGCAACGTGCCGCCGTGGCGGCTTCACCAGAACTACGTCCGCGACGTCTTGCTGCTCCGGCGCGGGAGCGTCGAGGACGAGGGGGTCGTGTTCACGAACCCGCCGCGGGCGACGGCTCAGCGCTCGGTGCCCGCCGCCGCGTAGGCCCGCGTTTCGGCCGCCGGGCGCGGATCCGGCCGCCGACGGATCACCGCCCGGCCGCCCAGCGACGGCGTCCACGCCACGCCGCGGAACTTCCAGCCCTCGTCGGGCGCGTCGGTCGGCTCCAGCTCGATGCGCTCGAGCATCGTCCGCAGCACGACGTCCATCTCCATGTGCGCGAAGGTCGCGCCGATGCAGCGCCTGACCCCGCCCCCGAACGGGATCCAGGAGTACGTGTCCGGGACCACGTCGTAGAAGCGATCGGGGTCGAAGCGGTCGGGGTGCGGGAACAGCCCGGGGTCGTAATGGGTCAGGCACGCCGCGGAGAGGATTCGAGTCCCGACGGGCAGGCGGTGGCCCCCGAGCTCGAACGGCTTCATCACGCCGCGGCCGGCGAACGCAATCACCGGGCGAGCACGCTGCACCTCGCGAATCGTCGCCTCGCGGAACGTCTTGCCGCCTTCGTCGGCCTCGGCTTGGAGGCGCCGAAGCACGTCGGGATGCCGGCGCAGGCGCTCGACCGCCCAGCTCAGCGTGTGCGCGGTGGTCTCATGACCGGCGGCGATCATCGTCACCAGCTCGTCGCGGATCTCGGCATTGCTCATCGGCTGGCCGTCCTCGTGGCGAGCCTGGACCATCAGTGCGAGCACGTCGGCTCGGGTCTCGATCTCCGGCTCGCTGCGCGCCAGGGCGATTAGCTCGTCGAGGATCGTGTCGATGTCCTCGCGCAGGCGCAGGAAGCGTCCCCACGGCGATCGTGGCCCGAGGTCGTGCTGGAGCCATCGGGCGCTGGCGATGCGTGATCCGAGCGCCGTCCACGGCGGCACGAGCCTCTGCAGCTCCTGGAGGTGCGCGCCCTCGGCCCCGAACACAGCTCTCAGGATCGCCAGCAGTGTGATCCGCTGCATGGCCGGCGCCGTCTCGAACTCCGTCGCCTCCGGCCAGGTGTCGATCTCAGCCGCCGCGATCTCGGCGATCAGCGGCTCGTACTCGCGCATCCGCTGGCCCTTGAACGGCGGCAGCAGCAGCTTGCGCTGTTCCATGTGCTGCTCCTCGTCGATCGCGAGCAGCGAGTTCGGCCCCAGGACCGACTTGAGCGGGCTCTGCGATCCAGCGTGCAGCGTCTTCGGATCGGCGCGGAAGGTCTGCTTGATCAGCCCCGGGTCGGCCAGGATGACCAGGTTGCCGAGGCCGATCACGCGGGCTGTGAACATCGGGCCGTAGCGGCGGCGAGCGCGCTCCAGGAACGGGCGCTGGCGCGTCATCAATGCCAGGGTCTGCACCGTCACCGGGAGGCGCGGGCCCCGCGGAAGGCCATCGACCACCGGGGTTGTCGTTTGAGCGCTCATTCGGGGACGGTACGTGAGTGTACCAGCCCGCTGGCGGGGCGTGGCGGGGCGTGGGAGGGCGGGGGTCAGGCGCTCGCCGCGCCGGCCGCCGCGGCCGGACGCTCATCGGCCTCGGTCCAGCAGCGCTCGACGAACGCGGCGATCTCATTGGTCAGCCGCGCCGGGTGCACCCGGAGCTCGATGATCGAGTCGGCGTGCAGGAGCGTCCCGTGCGGCAGCTCGTGGGCCAGCATGTCGGCGTCCGAGAACGGATGAACCGGATCGCGCGGATGGCCGATGATCAACGCCGGTGCCTGGAATTTCCTGCGCAGCGAGCGGTGGGGAGCGGTCCGCCCGAAGATGATCCCCTGGAGCACTGCGGCGCTCGGTCCGGGCTCCTGCGCGACCGCGTCGAGTCCGAGCTCGAG
>DASXOS010000127.1:0-48442 GCA_036494115.1 Solirubrobacteraceae bacterium
CCGCGCCGCGACCAGGAACGTTGCCGCCATCACCGCGGCCATGATGTAGAACACGGTGGCCGTCGAGTGCGCGAACGCCACCTGAACGCTGTGCACGATCGCCGTGGGCTGCTGCGCTGCCTGCCCGGACTGACCAGCGGCCCCGCTGGCACCCAGTGAGGAGGCGACGTGGTGGGCCGTGGCCGCCGGCACCCCGTGCCTGGTCAGCGCGGCCGTGACGTTGACGTTGTTGCGGCCGATCAGGATTGCCCCGAGGACCGCGAGCCCGAGGCTCGCGCCGAAGTTGCGCGCGGTCTGGGTGATGCCCGTGACCTCGCTGTAGGCGCTCGCCGGAGCGCGATTGACGGCGTCGGTACTGGCCGTCCCGAGCATCAGCCCAAGCCCGCCGCCCGCGATCATGATGTACCACTGCTGCTTGGAGAGCGAAAGGTCGGTCAGCTTGCCGGCGAGCAGGAAGAAGCCGACGGCCGAGATCACGCATCCCCACACCACGGCCGGTCTCGCGCCACGCTGATCGAGGATCCGGCCGCCGACCTGGGCGAGGATGACGAACCCGATGAAGAAGTACAGGATGTACTCGCCGGCTTGTGACGAGCTCTTGCCGAGCGCCACCTGGCTGTAGACGCTCGCGAAGAAGAAGAACGGTACGAACACGATCGACATCAACCCGAGCACGGCCGTCTCGGTGGCGAATCCTCGGTCACGGAAGATCCGCAGTTCGAGGAGCGGGTCGGGGACCCGGAGCTCCCAGAGCACGAATGCAACCCCGAGCGCGAGCCCGACGATGATGGACCCCCAGGTGGCGACGCTCGACCAGCCCCACACGCTGGACTGCTGCAGGCCGAGCACGAGCAGCCCCATCGCCCCGGTGATCAGCACGGTGCCGCGATAGTCGAGCTTGCTCGGATGCTTCACGTTCTCAGGTTTCGAGCGCCAGATCAGATACAGCGCGATCACCGCCACCGGGATGTTGATCCAGAAGATCGAACGCCACGTCCACTGCGACAGGTAGCCGCCCGCGATCGGGCCGATCGCGGTCAGGCCACCGGAGATCCCGAAGAAGATCGCCATCGCACGCCCGCGCTCGCGCAGCGGGAACGACGCCACCACGATGCCCACCGCCGCCGGGAACATCAGTGCCGCGGCCGCACCCTGAACGATCCGGAAGAAGATGATCCAGGCGCCTGCGATCGACCCGGTCGGCGTAAACCCGCAGGCGGCCGAGGAGACGGCAAAACCGACGACCCCGATTGTCACCATCCGGCGGCGGCCGAGTACGTCTGCGAGCTTGCCGCCGAACGCGAAGAGCGCCGAGAGGGCCAGCAGATAGCCGTTGATGATCCACTGCGTGGCGGTCGGCGAGAGCGACAGATCCTTCTGCAGGCTCGGAGCCGCGATCGCAACGATCGTCTGGTCGATGAACGTCATCGCGACGGCGAACACCATCGCGGCCAGGACCAGGTTCCTGTTCCGGGCTCCCGCGCCGGTCCCGTCCGGGATTCCTCTCACGGCAGAATCGCTCATGGCGAAAATCGTCTCACGTCGGTAAAGCAGGGGCGGTCGGCATGGACACCCTGGCCGTCGCGCTTCTCAGCGGGTGACACCGGCGGTGCTGAGTCCGTCGACGAGCGTGCGTGCGCTCGTCTCGAAGCGCTCGACGTCCGCGTAGGGCCGTGCCACCAGCATCGCGCCCTCGAGGGTGCCGATAATCATCCGCGCGGTGTCACGGGAGGAGGAGGCGAACTGGAGCGTGCCCTCCGCGCGACCCTCCTCCAGCACGCGTTCGAGCCACGCCTCGTTGGCGTCGAAGAAGGCCAGGATGTCCTGCATCATCGGCTTGGGCAGCGTCCGGTACTCCGCGGCGAGCATCCCGCATAGACACATCCGGCGGCCGCGTAGCACGTCGCCGTAGAGGGCGGCGTACGCGGCGAGACTGGCGGGCGGGGAGACAGTGCCGGCGTCGATCTGCGCAAGCGCTGTCGCGAACCGCTCGGCGTACCGTTGCACCAGGGCTCGACCCAGGCCGGCCTTACCAGGGAAGTGGTAGTGGAGGCTCGCCTTTGTGATGCCGAGCTTTGCGGCCACGTCGGCGTAGCTGAAGGCGTTGAACCCCCGTACCTGCACCAGCTGCTCGGCAACGTCGAGGATGCGCTGGGGGGTGTTTCTTCGACTGCGGGGGGCGCTCACGGCTGAATTGTTAGCAGCCTTGACTCTTACCTACCAGTAGGTCAGAATCGCAGTCCTTGGCGCGGGGGCGCTAGGTACAACCTGGAGGGACCATGGACCAACAAGAGGGTTTCGTGATCGCGCACCGAGACGAGCTGGAGCGCAACGGGAACTGGTCGCTCGTGCGGCGCTCGCTCGGGTGTGGCTCGTTTGGCATCAACCTGGTAGAGATCCAGCCCGAGGAGCAGATTCCGGAGCACGACGAGACCGACCGCGATCAGGAGGAGATCTTCTTCGTGATCGGCGGCTCTCCGATGCTCGTGATCGACGGCCGCGAGCATCCGGCGTCGGCTGGCACGTTCGCGCGGATCGACCCTGCCCGACGCCGCACCGTTCGCAACACCGGCCCCGATCCTGCGTCGGTGCTGATCGTCTCCGCGCCGACCACGAGCGGCTATCACCCGATGGGATGGGCCTGAGCGGCCGGGCTCGATGACGGAGTTCCCCACCATCCGGGTGGCGGCGATCCAGGCCACGCCGGTGATCCTCGATGCCGAGGGATGCGTGGGCAAGGCCGAGCGCCTGCTCGCGGAGGCCGCCGACCGCGGCGCCCAGGTCGCGGTGCTCCCGGAATGCTTCATCCCGCTGTATCCGTCGAACGCGTGGGCTCGGGGCGCGGCGGGATTCGGGGGCTGGGACGAATTGTGGGAGCGCCTGTGGGCCAACTCGGTCGATGTGCCGGGGCCGCTCGTGGATCGACTGGCTCATGTATGCCGCACTCGCGACCTGTTCGTAGTCGTCGGGGTCAACGAGCGAGAGTCCGCCCGCCCCGGCACGCTGTACAACACGATCGTCTACGTGGGACCGTCCGGGCTCCTGGCCCGGCATCGCAAGCTGATGCCGACCCATCACGAGCGGCTCTTCCACGGTGTGGGCGCCGGCGACGATCTGGGGGTGGTCGAGGCCAAAAGCGTCCGGCTCGGCGGCCTGATCTGCTGGGAGAACCGCATGCCCCTGGCCCGGTACTCCGTGTATAAGGAGGGACCCCAGATCTGGGTTGCGCCCACCGCCGACGACAGCGACGGCTGGCTGGCGTCGATGCGCCACGTCGCGATCGAGTCAGGGGCCTTCGTGGTCAGCGTCCCGCAGTACATCCCGGCGTCCGCGTTCCCGGACGATTTTCCGGTGGCGCTTCCGCCCGGAAAAGCCGTCTTCGGGCGTGGTGGCGCCGCGGTGATCGAACCGACGTCCGGAGAGGTGATTGGCGGGCCACTGTACGACGAAGAGGGGATGATCGTCGTCGACTGCGACCTGCGCCGTGGCCTGCACGCCAAACGGTGGTTCGACGCAGTCGGCCACTATGGCCGTGAGGACGTGCTGTCCTCTGAAGGCGTCGCGGAGAGCTACGAGTGAGCGAGACCTACCACGCCGGGTCGCGCCGCCTGCAGGACAGCTTCGACACCCGCCGCCTGGCGGATCGTCTCGATGAGCGGCTTCTGGCCTCGCCTGAGATCAGCGCCGAGGACCGCGCGTTCATCGAGCGGATGGACATGTTCTTCCTGGCTACCGCCGACGCACACGGGCGTCCGCAGTGCTCGTACAAGGGCGGCGATCCGGGGTTCGTCCGCGTGCTCGATCCGCACACCGTCGCATTCCCGAACTACGACGGGAACGGCATGTACCTGTCGCTGGGCAACGTGCTCGAGAACCCACGCGTGGGGATGCTGTTCATCGACTTCCTCGCGGCGCGGCCGTCCCGGCTGAGGTTGAACGGGGTCGCCTCGGTCGACGAGGACGACCAGCTGCTGGCGGTTTATCCCGGCGCGCAACTGATCGTCCGCGTGCGCGCCACGCAGGTGTTCCCGAACTGCCCACGCTACATCCACCGGATGGCGCTGGTGGAACGTTCGCGATTCGTTCCGCGCGCCGATCAGCCCGCGCCTGTGCCCGATTGGAAGCGAGCCAGCTGGGCGTGCGACGTGCTTGCAGCTCACGATCCGGCGGGCGCAGTCGAGTGATCAGTCGCGAAGATCCCCGCGGAGCTGTTCGGCCGAGGTGAACTGAACGGCGCGCAGACCCGCCGCGCGGGCGCCTTCGACGTTGGCTTCACGGTCGTCGACGAACAGGATCTCCTCCGGCGGGCGCCCCAGCCGCTGCACCGCCGCGGCGAACGCGCCTGGATCGGGCTTGATCACGCCGATCCAGGCGCTGAAGATGACGTGCTCGAAGCCGGCGAGCACGGGGTTGCTAGCCATCGCGTCGGCGAACTCGTGCGGAGCGTTCGAGAGCAGCGAGAGTGAGTGGCCGTGCTCGCGGGCCTCACCGAGCACGCGCATGGTGTCCTCGTTGATGACGCTCCAGCTCGCGTTGTCGAGCTCGATCAGGCGCTCGAGCCGGCCGTCGGCGTCGAGTGGGCGCCCGGCCACCGCCGACCAGAACGACTGCGCGCTCGCGCCCCGGTCGTACTCGGGGCGATTGGCCCAGTAGCGCTCGCGGAACACCTCGAGCCCGACGCCGGCCTCCGCGGCCATCGCCCTCACCAGCTCCTCCGGCTGCGGGCGGCTGATCACCTCTCCGAAGTCGACGAGCAGGGCAAGGGGCTGCGGCGGCGCCATGGGGCGATGTTACGGTCAGGGAATGGCCGACGTACTGCTGTTTGGCGACACCGAGCGCAACCCAGCGCTCCGCCACGAGGTTCCCGTGGCGATCGGCGATCCGTTCCTGTACGCCGAGGTGGCAGGCACCGTCTATGTCGTCACCTCTGACCTCGAGCGTGACCGGATCGCGGCGGCCCGGCCCGACGCGGTGTTGCTCGAATATCGCGAGCTGGGATTTCTGGAGCTGCTGCGGGCAGGGCTCAGCTACGACGAGATCGACCTCGAGCTGACGTCGCGGGCGGTGAAGCGGACCGGACTGCGCGAGGCCGTGGTCGAGTTCGGGTTCCCGCTCGCGATCGCGGATCGGCTGCGATCGGAGGGCGTCCACCTCACGATGGACGGCGGCAGCGTGATCGGCGTACGACGGCGCGCGAAGTCTGCACCCGAGCTCGAGGGGATCAGACGCGCCCAGGCGGCGGCCGAGGCAGCGATCGCGACAGCAGCGGCGCTGTTCCGGCGGGCCGAGCCGGTGGACGGCACGCTCCACCTGGGCGGGGAACCGCTGCTCGCCGAGCGCGTTCGGGCCGAGATGAGCGCCGTCTGCGCGGGGCAGGGAGCACTGCTGCCCCAGACGGTGATCGTCGCGTCGGTGTGGCAGGGCACTGGGCATGAGCCGGGGAGCGGTCCGCTGCCGGCGGGGCTCCCGATCGAGGTCGACGTGTGGCCGCAGGATGAGCGGACGTCGTGCTGGGCGGATATGACGCGCACGTTCGTGGCCGGTGGCGAGCCCGACGCGGAGGTGCTCCGCCAGGAGCGGTTGGTGCGCACAGCGCTCGAGCAGGCACGCGCGGCGATCCGGCCCGGGGTGCTCGGTCGCGAACTTCACGACATGACGTGCGACCTGTTCGAGGATGCGGGCTACCGCACACAGCGCACGGGTCCGGGCGATCACCCGTCCGAGGGGTTTCAGTTCTCGCTCGGTCACGGCGTCGGGCTGCGGGTGCACGAGCAACCCAGCCTCGGCCAGACCGGCGGCGAGCCGCTCGTCGTCGGCGACGTTCTGGCGATCGAGCCGGGTTTGTGGACCCGCGACGTCGGCGGGGTTCGCTACGAGGATCTCGTGCTCGTCACCGAGGACGGCGGCGAGACGCTGACGAATTATCCGTACGAGCTGACGCCGTAGGGATCGGCGGTCAGCCGGCGACGATCCCGTGCTCGAGCGCGTAGCGGATCGCGCTGGCCCGGTTGGCCACGCCGAGCTTGCGATAGATGTTGGTCAGGTGAAACTTGATCGTGTGCTCGCTGACCCACAGCTCGCGGCTGATCGCGGCGGTGGTGAGGCCGCCCGCGACCTTCGCCAGGATCGATTGCTCGCGCGCGGTCAGCACCGGCAGCTCCGGTTCATTCGAGCGCTCTGACGCCGTGGGGTGGTACGCCGGCGCGTGGAACACCGCGCCGCTCGAGGCCTGACGGAGCACCGCCGCGATGTCGGTGGTGTAGGCGCTCTTGAGCACGTATGCGCCGGCGCCGGCCCGCAGTGCGGCGTCGATTGTGGGGCGATCGTCCGACGCCGACAGCACGACGATCTTCAACTCGGGATAGGCCTCGTGCAGGAACTCGATGTGCTCGACGCCGTCGACGCCGGGCATCGTCAGATCGACGAGCACGACGGTCGGATCGCGCCGCTCGACGAGGTGCTTGAGCTCCGGGCCCGTGTGAGCTTCGCCCACGACCTCGATGTCGTCGTAGTGCTCGAGTGTGCGGCGGATGCCGGCGATGATCAGGGGATGGTCGTCGGCGAGCAGGACGCGGAGCGTCGGTGATTCGGTGAGCGCGGTCATGTTCTGCATGTCGGCAGAACGGAGCGAACCCTGAATCCGGGTTTTCCCGCAGACTCGCGCAGTGGTCGTCCGGCTGCAGGCTGGCCGCGGCTCCCTACAGCCCCGTCGGGTGCAGCAGCAGGTTGAACGAAGCCAGGTAGTCCGCGGGCGGATCGGCCAGGTACTTGACGCCGGCCCCGCCGCCGCTCGCCGCCGAGCCGCCGGACTCGAAGAACTTCCCGTTCAGATCGATGATCACGTGGCTCTCGCCGCCGGCGCCGGCGCGGTCGAAGATCGTCACATACCGACCCGGGCCTTTCTCGATGCCAGGTTGCGAGGGGAGCGTGTCGGTCGTCTGCGGCTCGTGCAGGTAGCCGGCGGCGTGCAGCACCGCTGAGACGAACCCCGAGCAGTCGTACCCGGCGACGATGCCCCAGCCGCCGTGGCCGCCGCCCCAGATGTAGGGCTTGCCCACGAGCAGGTCGGCCATCGCCGTCATCGCCGCCACCTTGGCGCGGACGCTGCCGATCATCGGCACGCCGCCGTCACCCTTGATGACCTGGGCCTTCCACATCACCTCATTGACGTACCACTGGGCGTGGTTGTAGGCGAATATCGCCTTGCGCAGGTCGTGGCTGGCGCCGTTGATGGCCAGATAGTGGGCTGCGGAGTAGATCGCGTCCGCAGGGTTGTACGGGTCGGGCCGGCGCTTCGGACTGGTCGACACGCCGTAGGTGCGCCACGTGCCCGGCTCGAACTGCATCCAGCCGACCGCGCCGGCCGAGGACGTGTTCAGGTTGCGGCCGTAGTCGGTCTCGATCGCATTGATCGCGGCCAGGATCTTCCACGGCACGTGGTAACGCCGTCCGGCGGCGCGATAGATCGGGATCAGGAACGACGGCGGTTGGTCGCCGTTGGTCAGCAGCGTCGACAGACGGCTGAGCTCGTGTGCGAGCGCGGGGTTCGTGGCCAGGCCGGGCTGCGAGCCGCTCAGCGCCGAGGTGTCGGGCGGTGTGGGCGAGAAGTTGCCGGCCGGCGCCGGGGTCAGCGTGCTGGGGCGATCGGCGGGTGCGGGCCGCGGCGGCTCGTGGCGGTGATGCGTGGAGCGGTGGTGGCCACCGGTATCCGTCGGCAGGATCCCCTGTTGGCGAGCGGCCCGCTGGTTGGCCTTCTGATGCTGGGCGGCGCGTTGGTCGGCGTGGTGATCCTGCGCGACCTGATGGTCCGCCCCGTGCGGGTGCAGCTTGGATTTTGCGTGCCGGTGCGCCGTAGTCGGAGGCGTCGGCTTCGATCCGTGCCTCGGCTTCGATGCGTGCTTCGGCTTCGGTTCGTGCCTGGGCTTCGATGCGCGGCCCGGCTTGCTTCCGTCTGGCGTCGTTGCGCCCGCTGGCTTGGACCGGCGGGGCGTCGTCGCGCTCACCGGCTTGGCGACGCGAACGGTCGTCCCGGCATCACCCGTGGTCAATTTGTGGGCGCTCCGCTGCGCCTTGATTGCCTTGTGGATCGCCTGACGGTCCGCTCGGATCCCGCCGCGGCCGCCGCCACCACCGCCGGACGCCGCCGACGCGATCGCCGGAGTCGACGCGGTGGTCACCGTGCACACCGTGAGCACCGCCGCGAAGCGCTTCAGCACCTGCCCAGCCGGGAGCAGCCCACTGCGCAGTTCCGCGGCATCGGGCAGCGCGTCCGTCAACAGCGCCGGTTGCGGCAGGGTGAGGGTCCTGCCGCCGGCGCCGGCGAGCTCGAACAGGGCCTGCGGGTACTCGACGATCTCGAGCGACAGCGCGAAGGATGCGCGCCACAAGAGTTCGCGGTGCGGCTTCCGGCGCCGCGGAGCCCCGCCGAGGTCGCCGAGCCGGCACGCGCGCGCGGGATGCGAGGTCGTCTCGGCGCCGCGGCGGATGATCAGCTGCGCATGCGCCGGCCCGACGAGTTGCTCGTCGAGCCTCGCCAACAGCCGCACCAGCGCGAGCTCCTCGCCGAGTGGCGTGTACTGGAAGCCCTCGACCGCCAGTGCATCGACTGGCGCCACGCGGGTCCGATCACAGCGCGTGGGCATTAGGCCTCCGCTCGAATTCACAGCTGCGGGCACGCTCGACCGCCGCGAACAGCGACGCAAAAGCTCCCCATTTCAGGACCACCGGTAGCGACTCGATCCAGGGACGCGGCTCGTCGACCACGAGCACGACGCCGAGTTCCGGGCACAGCGCGCGCAGCGTGATCGCCTCCATCGCGGCGTCCTCGAACGATCCACCGCCGTCGATCACCACCACACCGGAGTGCTCGCGGACCGCGCGCGCGGCGGAGTCGACGTGTGACGAGCAGGAGCTCACGCGGTAGCCGCGATGGCTCAGCAGCGTCGACATGACCGACTGGAAACGGCTGTCGTCGGAGGCGAGGACCACGGCCGGCGGCCGGGCGGCAACGTTGGGCGACTCCGGGTCAACCAGCGCCAGCTTGTCGCCCACCGACAGGCCGCGGATCGCGGCCTGGCCCGGGGGCAGCTCGAGCACTGAGCTCGCGACCGTCGACGCCGCCGCGCGCCAAGGCCTCAGGTTGTCCACGAGCTTGACGACATGCAGGTCGTCGTCGACGAACACGGCGTCGATCGGAAACCGCATGAACAGCGTGTGGATCGAAGGGGTCGGCGAGAGGAGCAGCCCGTCGCCGACCGGAAGCGTGCGGCGACCTAGCAACCCGCGCATGCGCGTAAGGGCGCTCGCGGCGAGCTGTGCACGCTCGCACAGCACGTTCCCGCGGGTGACGTTGAAGACTGTCTTGGACGTGTGATCAGGCATGTACACGTCGGTCGGCATCTGCACCCCGCCCCCCAATCACACCTTTGTCTAGGTCGGCCTAGCGGTTCGTGGGACACCCGTCCAGCCCCGACCAATGTCTAGGTCGGACTAGCCGATGGTGGGTGTCAGTCCGAGGCGGGGGGGACCGATCTCTGGTGCATGGTGGGAAGCCAGCAAAACAGGACCGGCCTGAAGGTGTGCCGGGAGGCCCCGCCCACCAGGACAAACGAAAGGTCAACCGGCACAACGTCCTCCAAAGGGAGGGGGTGAAAACACTATGTGGAACAGCCTTTATCAGCTCGCCGGCGCTTTGGTCGCCCGCGTGCATCGCGAAGAGGGTCAGTCGATGGCGGAGTACGGCATCCTGCTGGCCGTGATCGCAGTCGTCGTTCTCACTGCTGCGGCACTCCTCGGGACCCAGATCTCGAGCGTCTTCAACAACATCGCCAACTCGATCTGATTCGGCGGTCGCCTGTCTTCAGGCCAAGGACGCCCACTCGGAAAGCTCGTTCGAACGAGCCTCCCGGGTGGGCGTTCGTCGTTCTGTACCCGGTGCCGCGGCCTCGACGTTGGTCTAGGCCCGTCTAGTCCTTTCGCCAGTTAGAGATCGACCCCCAGCGAACGATCACAACGCGTGAGTACCACGACCGGACGTACCGCAGACGCGTCCTTACCAACAAGGAGCAACAGGTGGAATTCACGCGCAAACGACTGAAAGTGCCTCGCCTTCGCGGCCTCCCCGCGACGCGGCACGGCGCGGTAGCGCTTGCGCTGCTGTGTGCCGTTGCCGCCGCGATCGTCATCGTGATGGCGATCAGCCACGCCCGCTCGTCGGCGTCCACGGCAACCACGCAGGAGAACGTGCTGGTCGCTGGGAACACGATCGAGAAGGGAACCTCCGGCGAGGTCATCGCCTCCCAGAAGCTTTTCAAGACGCTGGCCCTCCCGGCCAAGAGCGTCGCCGGCGGTGCGATCACCGACACTGCGGCCCTCCAGGGCAAGGTGGCGACCCAGAACATCCTTCCCGGTCAGCAGATCACGGTCGGTGACTTCGCTGCACGCGGCGGCTACGACAGCCAGCTCGCGCCCAGCCAGCGAGCGATGTCGATTCCCCTCGACACCAGCCACGGCCTCGACGGCGTCGTGCAGCCGGGCGACCACGTCGACGTGTACGCCGGACTGAGCACAGACGTCAATGGGTCGGGCAGCTCTGGTTCGGGCGCCGGCGTCACGACCGGCACCACGAGCGCCAGCATGCGGCTGCTGATGGCCGATGTCCCGGTGCTCGCGGTCAATCTGAATCAGGGCTCCGGGGTGGGCTCGAGCGGTCCCAGCCAGCAGGCGGACGTCGTCCTCAGGGTCAACGCCGACGCGGCCGGCGCCCTCGCCTTCGCGTCGGACAACGGCAAGGTGTGGCTGATCCTGCGCGGTGCGGGCGCCGTCACCCCGAAGACCAGCAAGGGCGTGCTCTACACGGTCAACAGTGTTCTTCACGGTGACAACGGAGGTGGACAGTGAGGTCTGAGCTTCAAGCACTCGTCGCGCTCGACGGTGAAGTCGACCGCGGCCTGATCGAGGCCCTGGTGGCGCGCGACCCGCGCGTCCGGGTCATCGACTACCTGGACCTCGGCGGTCCATCCGCCAGCAGGCTCGGAGCCGGTGACGCGCTCGTCGTCGCCGTGGCCGATTTCACCGGTGAGGTCCGGGACTTCATCACCGCGGCGAGCCGGCAGCACCCGGCTCGGCCGATCGTGCTGGTGTGCCCGCCCGCCGGGAACGGCAACGGCCAGCCGGGACCGAACGGGACCGGCCACCGCTACCTGGGCGACGCGTTCGAGACGGGCGTCGACGACATCGTGGCGCTGCCCGCCGACGTCGACGGTCCGATCGATCCGCAGCTCACTCGCCAGCTCGTGTTCGCGCTGGAGAAGGCCGTGATCCGCAAGCGCGGGATCTCCCAGCCGCACGCGTCGGCGACGCGCAACCTGATCTGCGTGCTGGGGCTCAAGGGTGGCAGTGGCAAGACGCTCACCTCCACGAACCTGGGCGTGTCGCTGGCCGCGGCCGGTCACAGCGTGGCGATGCTCGACCTCGACCTGCAGTTCGGCGACCTGGCGCTCGCGATGGGCCTCAGCCCAGAGCGCACGATCTATGACCTGGTCCGCTCGGGCGGGTCGCTGGACGCCGGCAAGCTCCAGGACTTCCTGGTCGAGCATCCCTCCGGCGCCCGTGCCCTACTCGCGCCGGTGCGTCCCGACCAGGCGGCGATGATCACCGTCCCGTTCCTGTCCGAGGTCCAGCGGCTGCTGTGCGAGATGCACGAGTTCGTCGTGGTCGACACACCGCCGGCGTTCAGCCCGGAGGTGATCAGCACTGTCGACTACTCCACCCACGTGCTCGTGGTGGCGATGCGCGACACGCTGTCGCTGAAGAACACCCGGCTGGGACTGGAGACGCTCGAGCGCATGGAGTACGACCGCCGCCACGTCAAGATCCTCCTCAACCGTGCCGACACGAACGTTGGCATCGAGCGCGAGGATGTGCTGGCGATCCTGGGCCGGGATGTGGACGTCCTCGTCCCCTCGAGCCGGGAGATCACTCGCTCAATCAATCAGGGCACCCCGATCTCGCTCCAGCGCGGGACCGAGGCCTCGAGGGCATTCCGCGGGCTGGCCCAGTCGTACATCGACGGGCTCGGCCTCGAGGATGCGCCGGACAATGTGATCCCGGCGAAGCGGCGGCTGTTCCGTCGCCAGCTGAGGGCTGCGTGATGGAGCTCCACGAGCGCATCGCCCAACACTCGGACGGAGAGCCGGACCTGCTCGCGGTTCCGTTCTCGGAGGTCAAGAACCGGATCCACCTGGAGCTGATCGAGGAGCTCGGACGCCGGTTGTTTAACACCGAAATCGATCAGCGCGCCCTGCGGGAGCGAGTGCAGTCCGAGGTGGCCGAGCGCCTGGCGGTCGAGCCCGGGATCTCCAGCGACGACCGCGAGCGGCTCGTCGCCGAGTTGACCGATGACGTTCTCGGCCACGGTCCGCTCGAGCGCCTGCTCGCCGATGAGACCGTGACCGAGATCATGGTCAACGGCCCCTACGACATCTGGGTGGAGCGCGCGGGGCGGCTGCACAAGACCCCGGTCCGCTTCACCGACGAGTACCACCTGCGGCGGATCATCTCGAAGATGGTCGCTCAGGTGGGACGCCGGATCGACGAGTCCTCGCCGATGGTCGACGCGCGGCTTCCGGACGGCAGCCGGATCAACGCCACCGTCCCGCCGCTGTCGCTGTCGGGGTCACTGCTCACGATCCGGAAGTTCTCCACCCATCGTCTGGGGATCGACGCCCTGATCGGCAACGACTCGCTGACGCACGAGACCGCCGACTTTCTCAAGCGCTGCGTGGAGGCGCGCATCAACATGCTGATCTCCGGCGGAACCGGCTCAGGCAAGACGACGATGCTCAACGCCCTATCGGCCTCGATTCCGGACAACGAGCGGATCGTCACGATCGAGGACGCAGCCGAGCTCCAGCTTGCCCAGCGTCACGTCCTGCGGCTCGAGTCGCGGCCGAAGAACATCGAGGGGGAGGGCGAGGTCTCGATCCGCGACCTCGTTCGCAACTCCCTGCGCATGCGCCCCGACAGGATCGTTGTCGGCGAGGTCCGCGGCCCTGAGGCCCTGGACATGCTCCAGGCGATGAACACGGGCCACGACGGATCGCTGTCGACGCTGCACGCGAACTCTCCGCGCGACGCGCTGGCCCGCCTGGAGACGATGGTCCTGATGACCGGCTACGACCTCCCGCTGCGCGCCATCCGGGAGCAGATCGTCGGCGCGATCGACGTCCTGATTCACATCGAGCGCATGCACGACGGTACCCGCCGGATCGTGGCCATCACCGAGGTCCAGCGGATGGAGTCCGACGTCGTCACGCTCCAGGACCTGTGGACGTTCGAGTACGACGGCATGGCGCATGCCCGGAGCGTCGTCGGCTCGCTGCGGGGTACCGGGTTGCGACCAACCTTCCTCGACAAGTTCGAGCGTCGCGGTGTCTCCCTCCCGCCGGGTCTGTTCGGCACTCCGCCCGCGCCCGCGCGCCCACCACTGGCGGCCGTCCGTGGCTAGGCGCGCCGCACACCGACGCGCCGCCGCACTCCGACGCGCGGTGGCGCTCCGACGCTCGACGGCACTCCGGCGCGCGGCTGCGCTCGGCGCGCTGCTCGCCGGCCTGATTCCGGGGACCGCGCTCGCGGCGAGCAGTTCGCTCAGCGCCACGTCTGTCGGCAACGCCGCGTTCCCGCAGCGGACCCTGGCGCTGTGGGGCGCTCCGACCGCCCCCACCAAGGTCAGCGTCACGGAGAACGGCGGCCCCGTCTCTTCCCTGCGCGCGACGCGGATCTCACAGGCCGGGACCGGCGACTTCGGCACGATCGCCGTGATCGACGAGAGCTCGAAGCTCACGAGCGCCCAGCGCGCTGCCGAGCTAGCCGCCGTCCGCACGCTCGCCGCTGGGCGCACTGGCAAGCAGCAGCTCGGGCTGATCACGTTCGGAACATCGCCGGCCGAGCCACTCGCGCTGAGCGACCAATCGCCGACGATCGACCGCGCCCTGAGCGGCATCACCACTGGGGGCTCGGGCCAGAACGTGCTCCCAGCGCTGTCGCTGGCCATCCAGCGGCTGAAGAGCAGCGTCGCCGCGGGCGCGATCGTGGTGATCGCTCCGGGCAGCGCCGATCAGGCCTCCGGGACGCTGACCCCGGCCGCGGTCGCCGACGCGGCCCATGCCGCCGGCATCCGCGTGTTCACGATCGGCGTGCAGGGCTCGGGGCGATCCGCGCGGACCGCGCTGACGCGCCTGAAGGCCACCGCGGGCGGCACGTTCGTGGCGGCGCCGGCGTCGCAGCTCAGCGGCGACGCGAGCGCAATCTGGTCGAAGCTGCTCCTCGGCTATGTCGTCCGCTACCGCTCGCTTGAGCCGCATGGCCGCAGCGTCACCGTTTCGGTCAGCGTCGCGGGGGTTCCGGGCACCGCCACGGTGGGCTACCAGTCCCCCAGCTTGCCGAAGCCACCGCCCGCTCCACCCAAGCCGACCCAGCACAAGCCGGCGCCTCCGAAGGGCTTCCCGGTACCGCCCGCCAAGCTGAGCCCGCTCCCTCCGGTTCCGCTCGCCGCCGCCTCGCCCGCCGCCACCGGGTCCTTCCTGGGGTCGCCGGTGCTGGCCGCGGTGCTCGCCGCGGCGCTGATCGGACTGGCGCTGTCGCTGCTGCTCGCGCCGCTCACCAGGCGCTCGGTCCAGTCGCGCGTGGAGACGTTCATCACGAACGGGCCGGATGGCGACAGTGATCCCCTCGGCGACGGCAAGGCCTCGGGAGGACGCCTGGCCCGGCTGCTGGCGCAGCAGTCCTGGTGGCCGTCGTTCGTCGAGCAGATCGACATCGGCCGCGTGCAGCTTTCTCCCGAGCAGCTCGTTCGGGTGGCGATCGGTGGCTCCATCGTGGCCGCCGTGATCGGCACGCTCGTGTTCGGGACGGTGCTGGTGGCGTTCCCGCTGCTCGCCGTGGGGCCGGCGGCGGTTCGCATCAAGGTGCGCCGGGCGGCGAAGCGCCAGCGGACGAGGTTCGCCGAACAGCTGCCTGCACATCTCCAGGATCTCGCCGGGGCGATGCGCACCGGCCGCAGCCTCGTGGGCGCGTTGTCCGCCGTCGCCGAGACGGGCGACGAGCCGTTCAGGGGCGAGCTCGACCGCGCCCTCGCAGACGAGCGGCTCGGCCTGCCGCTCGAGCAGACTCTGAACACGATGAGCGAGCGGATGCAATCCGAGGACATGGCGCAGGTGGCGTTGATCGCCACGCTCAACCGCCGCTCGGGGTCGAACGCGGCTGAAACCCTCGACCAGGTCGCCGATGGCGCCCGTGAGCGCGCCGACATGCGCCGCGAGCTGACCGCGATGACCGGTCAGGCCCGGATCTCGAGCTGGGTGTTGACGGGGCTTCCGCCCATGCTGCTGCTCGCGATCGTCCTAATCGACTCGCAGTACGCGCGCCCGCTGTTCCACACGGTCGCCGGGGTGATCGTGCTGACCATCGCCGGCCTGATGGTCGTGGCCGGTTGGTTCGTGATGAAGAAGATCATTGACGTGGAGGTGTAGACGATGACATTGCTTCTGTTCATAGCGGGGGTCGCCCTGGTCGGGACCGCCGTGCGGCTCGTGATCCACGCCGTGGTGCTCCCCCGGGTCCAGATCAGCCGTCACCTGCGCGGGATCCAGGGATACGGGTGGGAGGGCGCCGCGCCTGCCGACGACGTCGACCTGCGCACACGGGTGAACACCGTGGTGACCGGGTTCGCGGAGCGGCTCGGCACCTCGATGATGACCCGCTTCCCGAAGATCACGGCGCTGCGTCGCCAAGAGCTCGCCGCGGCCGGCTATTACGACATCTCGCCCGAGACGGTTCACGGTTTCCGGGTGATCGCGGCGCTCGGCCTGCCGGTCCTCGCCTTCCTCTACGTGCTGGTGACAGTCGGCCTGTCACCGATCTCGGTCATGATCGTCGTGCTCGCCGGGGTCTTCGGATGGCTGCTGCCGGCGTCTGTGATCCGCCGTCGCGGTCGCGCCCGCCTCGATCAGATCGACCGCGATCTGCCGGAGCTGATCGACCTGCTGACCGCGACGGTCGAAGCCGGGATGGGGATGGGAGCCTCGGTCGCGATGGTCGCGGACCGCTTCGACGGCGCGCTCGGCGACGAGCTCCGGCTGACGCTCAAGCAGCAGACGCTCGGCAACTCCAACGAGCAGGCGCTCAGCGACATGGCCTCACGCTGCGACACGCCCTCGGTTCGCGCATTCGTCCGCACCGTGACGCGTGGCGAGTCGATGGGCGTCTCGATCGCCCCGATGCTCCGCGAGCTCGCCGTTGACGTCCGCCGGCGTCGCCGCCACGCTGCCAAGGAGAAGATGATGAAGGCGCCGGTGAAGCTGCTGTTCCCCTTGATGCTCCTCATCTTCCCGGCCCTGATGGTCGTCATCCTGTTCCCCGCGGGATATACGCTGGCGCAGAATCTGTCGGGCTGAGCCGCCTGAGGCTCGGGGGTGGGGCCGCCCGGTCGCGTGGGCCGGGCGGCCCGTCTATTTGCGGCCCAGCACGCGCTCGGCCAGCCGGCTGTGGCGCCGCCCGGTGTCCGGGGTGCGGGCGGCGCGGGCCACGGCATCGCGCGATCCGACGATCACCGTCGCCAGCCGCGCGCGGGTGATCGCCGTGTAGAGCATTTCGCGCCGCAGGAAGAAGCCGCCCGCCGCCGGGTGCGCGACGATCACCGCGACCGGCAGCTCGATCCCCTGGCCGCGGTGCACCGAGCAGGCGTAGGCCGGCCGGAGCCGGTCGGCCTCCTCGGGCGGGAGACGGAACACGACGTCTTGGTCCGCCGCCAGCAGCAGCGCCGCTTCGTCGTCGTCTTCGTCGCCCGAACCGCTCGAGCCGCTCGAGTCGCCCGAGCCGCCCGGGCCGCTCGGGCCGCCGATCTCGTCGAGCAGCCGGAGCAGCGTGCCGTTCATCAGCCCGAGGTCGTGCAGGTTGCGCCCAGTCATCATCAGCTTGTCGCCGAGCCGCAGCCGGCCGTCTCGGACGGGCTTGCCGTCGGGGTTGAGCGCGTCGCGCAGCGCCGTGTTCAGCGCATCGATCCCCAGCTCGCCGCGGTACACGGGCGCGAACACCTGGATGTCGGCCACCGGGTCGACCTCGTAGTGGCGCGGCAGACGGTCGGCCACCAGCGACACGATCTCCTCGCGCGCCGCACGCGGGTCCGCGCGCTCGATCAGGAACAGGTCGCGGCGCATCCCCTCGGCGCCCTTGAAGCGCGGCGCCTCGCCTCGGCGGATCGAGTGGGCGCCCTGGACGATCATGCTCCCGGCCGCCTGGCGGAAGATGTGGGTCAGCCGCGTCACCGGAACCGCGCCGGACGCGATCAACTCCGCGAACGGCTTGCCGGCGCCGACGGGCGCGAGCTGATCGGCGTCGCCGACCAGGACCACGTTCGTGTGCTCCGCGACCGCGCGCAGCAGCGTGACCAGCAGCTCGAGGTTCGCCATCGAGGTCTCGTCGACAATCAGCAGGTCACAGCTGAGTGGATCCTGCTCGTCGCGCTCCGGTCCGTCGCCGCCGGGAATCCAGCCCAGGGCCGAGTGGATCGTCGTCGCCCGCATCCCACTCGCTTCGCCCATCCGGATGGCGGCGCGTCCCGTCGGCGCCACCAGCAGGACCCTGATCCCCTGCTCCGCCGCGCGGGAGGTGATCGTGCGGATCGAGGCCGTCTTGCCGGTGCCGGGACCGCCCGTGATCAGCGACAGCCGGTGCAGGAACGCGCCTTGTACGGCCTCCCGTTGCTCATCGGTCAGCTCGTCGTCGTCGGTGTCGTCGGTGTCGCGTTCGTCGGGTTCACGGATGCGGCCCGACGGCGCTCCTCTGACCATCGTGGCGATCCGATCCGCGAGCTCCTGCTCGAGCTGCGCGGTCTGTGGTCGGTAGATCCAGCGGTCCTCGCGGGTGAGCTGACCGGCGCTCGCCATCTCGTCGATCACGGATTCCGGGACGGCATCGTGGAGGAGCTCGTTCAGGGCTGCTTGGAGCGCGTCGCTCGGCAGGCAGGTGCTTCCGCTGCGCTCGGCCTCGGCCAGCGTGTGGAGTGCCCCGGCGCGGATCCGCTCGCGCGGGTCGATCGGGCGGTCGGCGTTCTGCGCGATGCGGTCGGCGATCAGGAACCCCACGCCGAACACACTCGTCAGCTCGTAGGGGTGCTCGGTCACGACCCGGTGGGCGGTGGGGCCGTAGTGGTCGCTGATCCGCGCCACCAGATACCCCAGGCCGTGCGGCGCCAGCACCAGGTGGAGCTGGCGCATCACCCGCAGATCAGCCCACGAGGCGGCGGCCTCCTCGGCCCGGAGATGGCGCAGGCCGACCGCGGCGAACGCCGCCGCGGGGTCCCGGTCGATCGCGTCGAGCACGTTCGCCGATCCGTAGCGATCGACGAGCCGCAGGGCGCGCTTCGCCCCGACGTGCTTGACCCGGCGCAGGTAGGCCACGAGCGTCTCGGTGTCCGTCGGCGCCAGCGGCCGCGCCTCGTCGACCTTTACCTGCAGGCCGTAGCGGCTGTCGTCGACCCAGGTGCCGATCACGTGCGCGCGCTCGCGCTCCTCGAGGTGGATCAGCGGCCCCACGAGGACGACCGGATCGCCGTCCTCGTCGGCGGCATCGACGACGGCCCATCCGGTGGCGTCGCTCGCGTACCGCGTGCGCCTCACGACCACCTCGCCGTCGAACGGCTCGCTCACGCGCGGGACGTTAGCCGCCGACGCGTCGCCGCCGTTGTGTTCGGCACGAAGTTGTGACTCGGGTTACGGGAGCGGCGCGCCCGGCGGCACGATATACACCCGCTGCCCGGTGACGAAGCCCAGTTGGTCGCCGGCCGACGGGTTCGACGGCGGCGGGCGATACACGTCGATGTGGCGCCCGTCGATCGCCCCGCCGGTGTCGTCGGCCTCGAACCAGCCGCCGTTGATCGACGCGTATGCCGGGATGTAGAGATGGCTCCCGAGCGGGATCACCCGCGGGTCGACCGCGACGCTGCGCAGATACGCGAGCGGCCGCGACGCGCCGGAGGCGAACGTGATCCCGGGCGGCGGCACATACCTGGTTCCAGTGCCGTTCGCCCACCCGCCGGCCGCCAGCGGGAACGTCAGGGACCCGTGCTGGTTGCGCCAGAACCCGCCGGTCCGCCAATACGGCGCGCTCGAACCCGTGCCGAACTGCGCGCCGGAACCGCCACCGGCCGTCAGCCAGCCGCCCGAGCCCACGTCCGCCACGTGGTACTGCTGACCGTCGAGCCCGATTCCGTCGCCCTCCATCGACAGGCCCTGGGCCGAGTAAAGCCAGTCGATCCGGTGGCGCGAGCTCAGCCCGGGCGCCGGCACCGGCGCGCCCCGGAACCAGGCCTCGAGGGCGGGGTAGTACTCGGTCAGCTCGAAGCCGCTGAGCCACTTGCCGGTGCCGCCGTTCGCGGGTGGCGCGGCCGCCTTGATCGGGTTCAGGGAGAAGGTCAGCTTGGTCGCCCCGTGGGCGGCCTGGGGCTGGTTCGGGGCCGACGGGATCCTGTGGTTCAGCCCGGCGCTCGCCGCGGGCATGAACTTCGCCGGATCGGCGGCGATCTTCCGGGCCATCTCCTTGGCCGCCGCACCGCGCCAGGTGAGGTTGATCCTGGCGTTGGCGGTCTTCGACCCGAGCTGCGCCGCGGTGAAGTGGAAGGTGTTCGCGCCCGGCAGCACTCGGGGGCGGACGCTGAACGTGCCGCTCCTGGCCGGGTTGAGCGCGGTGCGGGTGCCCTGGGAATCGAGCACGTACACGGTTGCGCCCGAGGGCGTCACCCGCCCTCGGAGCGCAGGATGCGAGGCGGTGGTGACGTAGCGGATCGTGGGCGCGCTGGACAGCCCGATCTGCGGGAGCTCAAGTTCGAGCTGGACGGCGGCCGGTCTCGGCGGCGCGGCGTTGGTGGTCGTGGTCTTCGAGACCGCGGCCGTGGTGGAAGCGGCCGTCGAGGACGGCGTGTGATTGCCGCCGCCACACCCGGCCGCGGCCAGCGCCGTGGCCAGCGCGCCACCGATCGCACTCGTCGCGAGCCGTCCTGCGCGGGCCCTCATTGCCGCGGAGGCTATCGACGCTCGGCGAGCTTGACCGCCGCTTCGATCCCGTGGCTCCCGACCAGGCCGTGGAATCGCCTGATCAGTGGCCGGACCGCCGCCAACCCGAGCCGGCCCTGCGCGCCGATCGGCTCGACCCGCGCCTCCGAGCACAGGGCGGACTGATCGTCCGCGTTGCGCTCGACCCAGTTCGCAAACACCACCCGCGCCGTCCCGCGCGTTGACCAATCCCGGAACTGCTCGGGATCGTCGAGCTTGGGGTAGTCGCGCCGCAGCGTCCAGATCCGCCCCACCAGTCCTGACATGAGCAGCTCGTCGTGCTCCTCGAGGACCAAGAACGGCGGTGAGCGAAACAGCTCATCGAACCGCTGATCGGGCGGCGTGCCGGGGATCCGCCAGCGGATCAGGCGGCCCAGCAGGGCGGTGTCGCGGATGCGCACCGACCGTGCGGCATCCCACAGCTCCTCGGGCGACGCGCTGCTCTCGCGCCGGTGGCTGATCTGCAGCGCCGCGTCGGGCAGCCAGTGATCGAGGTTGGGTGCCACAGTCAGCACAGCTTCAGAGACGTCGGCCACTCCGCGATCATTCCCGCGTGCCCCGTCATCTGATCGCGCCCCGTCATCTGATCGTGCCCTGTCATCTGATCGTGCCCCGCCACCTGATTGCGCCGCGTCATCTGATCGCGCCCCACGTCCCCGCGGCCGCACGAGCCCTGTCGATCCCGCGCACGCTCCCCGGCGCGGCGGGCGTCGTGCTCACCTTCGACGATGGTCCGCATCCCGTCGGCACCCCCGCCGTGCTCGATGTGCTCGACCGGGCGCGCGCGCGTGCCATGTTCTTCATGGTCGGCGAGCAGGTCGAGCGCCGGCCGGCGCTGGCGGCCGAGGTCGTCCGCCGGGGACATGGCATCGCGCTGCACGGCTACCGGCACCGGCTGCAGCTTCGCCTGTCCGCGTCCGTGGTCGACGACCTGCGCCGAGGCGCGGCGGTCCTCACCGACGCCACGGGTGTCGCGCCGGTCTGGCACCGGCCGCCATACGGCGTGTACAGCCCCGAGGGGCTCGCCGCCGCGCGAGCCGCGGGGCTGCGGCCGCTGCTCTGGTCCAGGTGGGGAAAGGACTGGCGCAAGTTCACGACCCCTTCCCGGATCGCGGCAAGGGTTACCGGCAAACTTGGCCCGGGAGATGTGATCCTCCTGCACGATGCGGACTTTTACAGCGCCCGCGACTCCCACGTCCGGACCGCGCAGGCCCTCGAACAGATCCTCGTAGTGCTGAAAAGTCGAGAAATCGGTACCGTCCTCCCTGTCTGACACGCTTGCCCGCGCGCACAACGACATGACAGGATGGCAAGCGGAGGCGTGGGGCCCGCAGCCACCGGCCGGCTGAGCGCGCGCGGTCCGCGTCCTTTCGAATCTACGGAGCCCATGACGACAGCTTCCGCCACCCCTGATTTCGCCAGGTTCGCGATCGGGTTCGACGAGCGCGATCGTGCGCGCTTCCATGCCCTGATCGACGAGGTCCTGGACTCGGGCCGCTGGGCCGAGGCGACGATGAACGAGCGCTTCGAGCAGGCCTGGGAGGCGTGGAACGAGGCGCCCGCGGTGGCCATGTCGAGCTGGACCGGAGGCGCGATGGCCGCGCTGCATTTCGCCGGCGTCCAGGGGGAAACGGTCCTCTGCCCGTCGAATACGTTCATGGCGACGCCGCTCGCCGCCCTTCGCGCGGGCGCGCGCGTGGAATTCGTGGACTGCAACCGGGACGACCTCTGCATGTCGTTCGCCGACTTCGAGGCGAAGGCCTCGAAGCTGCGCCCCCGCGCGGCGTTCCTGGTCCACATCGGCGGCCACATCGCCTTCGAGGTCGAGCAGATCGCTGCCTTTTGCCGAGAGAACGGGATCTTCCTGATCGAGGACTGCGCGCACGCCCACGGTGCCTCGTGGAACGGACGCAGGCCTGGGGTGTATGGCGATGCTGGGGTGTATTCGCTCTACGCCACGAAGACGATCTCGACCGGCGAGGGCGGCGTGCTCGTCTCGCGCCGGTCCGAGCTGATCGAGCACGCGCGCGCGTTTCGCAACTACGGCAAGCCCTCACACGAGGTCCACGGTCTCAACTTCCGGATGAGCGAGTTCACCGCCGCACTCGGGCTGGTCCAGGTCGAGCGGATGCCGGAGATCGTCGCCTGGAAGAACGATGTGGCCCACTCCGAGCTCGACCCCGAGTACCCGAGCCGGCTCGAGCTTCCCCCGGGCATGACCTCGGGGCTCTACAAGTACATCGTGTTCGATTGGCTCGAGAAGTCGACCGGCCGGGTGTATGACGAGCCGTGCCATCGGATCATGGGGCACGACGTCGAGCTGCCGAACAGCGATTGGGTGGCTCAGAACCATTCCTGCGTCCCGCTCTATTACCGTCCAGCGGCTGCTGCGAGAGACGCGTCATGAGGGTCCTGGTCACCGGCGGATCCGGATTCATCGGCTCGCACGTGGTCGACAAGCTCCGCGCGCGCGGACACGAGCCCGTGATCTACGACCTGCGGCCTTCGCCGTGGCATTCGAATGGGTCGGTCGACACGGTGCTCGGGTCGATCACCGATCGCGAGGCGCTCGAGCGGGCGCTTCACAGCTGCGACGCGGTCGCCCACCTCGCTGCGGTCGCGGACGTCAACGATGTGCACAAGGAGCCTGAAGACGCCGAGCGCGTCAACGCGCGAGGCACCGTCGCGGTGCTCGAAGCCGCGCGGCGGGCGGGCGTGAAGCGGATCGTCTACGCCAGCACGATCTGGGTCTACTCCGACTGCGCCGACGAGGCCGTCGACGAGGAGACGCTGCTGCCGGCGCCGAGCCACCTCTACACCAGCACCAAGCTCGCCGGCGAGCTCTACTGCAAGGCCTACCAGGAGCTGTACGGGATCGAGTACACGATCCTGCGGTTCGGAATCCCGTACGGGCCTCGCGCCCGCGAAGCCGCGGTGATCCCGGCATTCGTCGGCAAGGCGCTCCGCGGCGAGCCGCTCACCCTCGCCGGCGATGGGGGGCAGTCGCGGCGGTTCGTGTACGTCGAGGACCTCGCCGACGGTGTCGCGCTCGGCGTGAACCAGGTGGCGCGCAACCGCGTCTACAACCTGGCCAGCAACGAAAACGTCACGATCAAGCAGATCGCGGAGCGGGTCAAGGAACTGCTCGGCGACGTCGAGATCGTCCACACGCCAGCGCGGCCGGGCGACTTCGGAGGCAAGGTCGTGTGCTCGCAGCGCGCCGAGCGCGAGCTTGGCTGGACCGCGGCCACACCGTTCGCGGAAGGCGTCAAGCGCTACGTCGAGTGGCGGCTCGAGCAGCAGGCCACCGCGGCCGAACGGCAGGCCGCCGACGTGATCCCCGCAGGCGAACCCGACGCCGAAGCCAAGCCTCGCCAGGTGTTGATCATCTCGGCCGACATCGGGGAGGGCCACGACCTGCCGGCCCGCGCCGTCGCCCGCGAGTTCGCGGACGAAGATCCCGATGCCCAGGTGTCGATCGTCAACGGTCTGCCCGCGATGGGCCCGATCCTGACCAAGGTCCTGCGCGAAAACTCGGCCTTCATGTTCCGCTGGGTCCCGTGGTGGTTCGACTTCCAGTACACGCTGTTCATGTACTTCGGGCCGACCCGCTGGCTGGCCCGGCGGCTCCTGACCGGACTCGGCCGCCGCGGCCTGATGCGACTGATCCGTGCGCATGACCCCGACGTGATCGTCTCCACCTATCCGGGCGTCACGACCGTCCTCGGCGAGTTACGCCGCAAGGGGCGATTGAAGGTCCCCTGCTATTCGTCAATCACCGACCTCGCAGGGCTGCGGTTCTGGGCGCATCCGGGAATCGATCAGCACTTCGTCACCCATCCCGAGTCGATCGAGGAGGTCGAACAGATCGCGGGCCCCGGCAGCGCGTCATGGGCCAAGCCGCCGACCTCGCCGGCCTTCCTGGCCGCTCGCTCGATGGCCGACGCGCGCCGCGCGCTCGGGCTGCCGGGCGAGGGGAAGGTAATCGCGGTGTCCGGCGGCGGCTGGGGCGTCGGCGACCTGGCCGGGGCGACCGAGGCCGCACTCAGCGTCCCGGACGCCACCGTGCTCTGCCTGTGCGGGCGCAACGACGATCTGCGCGAGCGGGTCACGAAGCGCTTCGCCGGCGAGCCGCGCCTGCGGATCATGGGCTTCACCGACCGCATGGGCGACGTGCTCGCCGCCAGCGACGCTCTGATCCACTCCAGCGCCGGTCTCACCGTGCTCGAGGCGATCATCCGCGGCTGCCCGGTGATCTCCTACGGCTTCGGCTACGGCCACGTCAAGGCGTCGAACGCCGCGCTCGAGCGGTTCGGCCTGGCCCAGGTCGCGCGCCACCAGCGGGACATCCCGCCCGCGCTCGAGCAGGCCCTCGAGCATCGACCCGACCCCGACCCTCGCTTCGCGCGCCGCCCCTCGACGGCCTCGCTGATCCTGGGCGGCGAGCCTCGGGTCATACCGATCCCGGCGTGGCGGCTGAAGTCCGCGCGTGCGGCGACGACAAGCGCGGCGGCCGTGCTCATCGCCGCATGGATGCTGACCGCCGGCTCCTCGTATCGGCTGGTCTCGCACTTCGTTCACATGCGCGCGACCACGGCCGTCACGACCACCCAACCCGAGGTCGGCGTGCTCATCGACGTTCCGGGCGCTCAGGTTTCGAAGGTCGCGAACATGCTCTCCGCCGACGGGATCGGCGCCTCGTTCGCGCTCGAGCAGCGACCGTCAGATCATGAGCTCGGGATGCTGGGATCAGGCGACCAGGCGATTCCGCTGCTTCCCCATGGCGGGCTGCTGCGATGGCTGGGCACACGCGACCAACTCCACGATGCGCTCAGCGGGTCGAGCCGCCACTTCCTCTACGCCTCGAACGGGCCCAGCGTGGGTCAGTGGCTGTTCGCCCACGGAGCGGGCGGGCGGCTGATCGCCGGCGCGGTCCATCTCAACGACGCCGACGACAACCTGGCCAGCCTGCACGCGGGCCAGGTCGTCGAACTCACCGCAGGGCCGAGGACGGACGCCACAGCGCTTGTTCGCAGGCTCTCCGCCGCGCTCGCAGCCGATCACCTCGCAGCCGTGCCGGTGGGGCGTCTGCTCCATGACGCCGGCGCGTCCGTCTGATCTATTTTGCCCGCACCTCGGGCACCACGTCCTCGGCGAACCGCCGCACCTGGTCGTCGGGGTCGCCCTCGCCCCAGAAGATGAATGTGTCAAAGCCGTAGTCCGCGCGCAGGCGGCGGAGATCGTCGACCCATTGACTCGCCGGCCCGCGCAGGAACCCGTCTGAGCCCTCGCTGGTGATGACGCCGTGGACGTTGGCGACGCGACGGATGTCGCTCGGGTCGCGTCCTGCCCGCCTGGCCGCCTCATCGATCGCCTGCTGGCGTGCCGGGACCTCCTCGAGCGGCAGGCGCGGGACGCTCGGCAGCCAGCCGTCGGCAGCACTGCCGACGAGGCGGACCATCCGCGGGCCATACGCGCCGAGCCAGATCCCGATCGGGTGATCTGGTGCGGGTCCCGGCTTGAGGCCCTTGACCGTGTAGTGCTCACCTTCGAACGCGACTGGCGACTGGCCGCTCCAGATCAGGCGGATGATCTCGATGCCCTCCTCGAGCGCGTCCACCGACTCCTTGGGCGTGCGTCGCGGGCCGCCCATCGCCGCGATTCCGTCCCAGAAGGCGCCGGCGCCGAGGCCCAGCTCGAATCGCCCCTGGCTGAGGACGTCGATCGTCGCCGCGAGCTTCGCGAGCAAGGCGGGCGGCCGGAGCGGTAGGTTCGCGACGTCGGGGACGAGCCGGATCGTGTTGGTCACGGCGGCGATGTAGGCCAGCAGCGAGAACGTGTCGAGAAAGCGGCGCTGATAGGGGTGATCCTGGACGCCGATCAGGTCAAGCCCGAGCTCCTCGGCCAACTGTGCACGTCGCGCCGTGCGGCCCGCGTCCTCGGCCTCGGGGATCAGAAAGACGCCGAACTCGGACGGGTGCTCGGAGGTCATTGGCGGGCCCAGCTGTCCCGCGGATTGCGCAGCGGTGTGAGCGTCGGCTCGATCTGCTCGCGTAGGTGCTCGAACTGCGGCGTCAGCGACAGCTTCTCACCGAGGTGCTCGAGCGGCTCGTCGACGGTGAAGCCGGGGCCGATCGTGGCGATCTCGAACAGCACCCCGGACGGCTCGCGGAAGTACACCGATAGGAAGTAGTGCCGGTCGATGATCGGCGTCGGCCGCGCGCCTGCCTCGGCCACGCGCTGCTGCCAGGCCTGTTCGTCATCGGGAGCGGCCGCCCACGCGACGTGGTGAACCGTGCCCGCGCCCTGGAGACCTCGGTCGCGTGGCGGCGTGTCGTAGATGTAGTAACCGCCGCGATGCTCGCCTCGGACCGCCCAGGCGTGCGTGGACTGCGGTTCGAACCCCAGCGTGTGCTCGAACAGCTCCCGGCTGCGCTCGGGGCCATCGCTGTACGCGCGGACCGCGTCGAATCCCTGGAGGGCGAGTTCGGCCGGAATGTCGGGGTGGCGCGCGACGAGCGGCTCGTCCGGCCGGTCGACGATCGCGAGCTCGTGCTCGAGCCCCTCGGGATCAGCGAGACGGAGGGTCCGGTCGCCGCGTGATGTGTCTGTCCCGGCGTCCGTCAGCCGCCGTTCCCAGAAGTCGAGCGCCTCCTGGTTGGCGATTCGCCAGACAATCCGGTGGATCATGCCGGCGCCGGCCCGGCCTCGTGGCAGCCCTGGGTACTCGAAGAACGTGATGTCCGAGCCTGGGTCGCCGGTCTCGTCGGCGTAGAACAGGTGATAGACCGACGTGTGGTCCTGGTTGACGGACTTCTTCACCAGCCGCAGGCCCAACACGCCTGCGTAGAAGTCGACGTTCCGCTGCGCGTCTGCGGTGATCGCCGTGATGTGGTGAATGCCGTCGAGCTTCATGGCAGTGTCCTCGGTCATGAAGAAGGTCGCGAGCCTAGCAGGAGATAGTTGAGTAGTCAAAGAACGTTCGGACGTGAGACTGACTCGATACTGACACGGGGCAGGGGCTCTGGGGGGATGGTGGGCATGAGGGGGTGGCTAGCGCCATCGATCGCCTTGGTGATGCTGGCGGCCGCGCCATCGGCTGGCGCGGCTGGGTGGGTGCAGCTCGCCGCCCCGCCGAGCGCCGCCACAGGTGTCGCCGGCACGCCACCGAGCCTGGCGGTTGACGGCGCCGGCGATCTTTGGCTCGCCTTCGTCGACTCCCACTCGGGCGCTGGAACCGGGATCGAGGCGTTCGAGCGCAAGCCCGGTGGCGCGTTCGTCAGCGCGCTCAACCTGCCCCAATCGTCGCCGCAGGTGCCGAGGATCGCGGCTGGCAAGGACGGGACCGTGGCCGTGGCGTGGGAGACGGCGTCGTCGGTGCCGCACGTGGCGATCAAGCCGCCCGGCGGCACGTTCGGGACGCCTCTGCAGGCCGCCGCCGGCACGGCCTCGGGGCTCGCCGGGCTGACGGTCCTGCCCAACGGCACGGTGCTGATGGCCTGGACGGACGAGACCGCACCTGACCTGCACGTCGCCTCGGTCGCCGCCGGCGGCTCGCTTGTGGACGAGACACCGGCGGGGGTCGGTCAGAGCGTGAACGATGTGCGGCTGGTCAGCAACAACTCAGGCGAGTCGGCGGTGTCGTGGGAGGACAAGCCCTCTGCGAACAAGGTCCGGGTCGCCTTTGCGGTTCGCCCTCCCGGGGGGCACTTCGGGGCGGCGGCGTCTGTGGCGACCCGCACGCTGCAGGCGGGTGAGACCAGCCAGGGCGACACCTCGAAAGGCCTCGCGCTGGACGACGCCGGCGATCTCGCCGCGGTCTCGAATCTGGCCGTCGACGTGAGCGGCACCTCGACCGAGACGCTGCAGGCTTACCTGCGGCCCGCAGGGCAGGCCACGTTCACCCACGCCATGCTCGACTCGGTCACTGGATCCAACGTTCACGGGTTCGCCCCGGCAGTGGTGCTCGACGCCGGACGCCGCGTAACCGTGGTGTGGGCGAACTCGTCGAATCAGCTTGTTGCCGCGAGTACGCCCCCCGCTGGCACCGCGTTCTCTTCGGCGACGCTCTTCACCACGGCACCACCGGGCAACTGCTTTGGCGGCGCCCTGGCTCCGGTTATCGCCCCGCTCTCGGGCGGCGGGATCGCCGGCCTGATCAGCAGTGAGCCCTTCCCGCCATTTTGCTCCGGGGCGCCGCTGATCCCGCTGAGCCCGGCGGGTGGGATCGCGGTGACCGCGAAACCGGCGATCGAGCCCCTTGGCGCGTGGACCGCGAGCCTCGTGCCGGACGGGGTCGGCGACGCCTTCGCGGCCGTTGGGTTCAGCCCGGAGTCGGCAACGGTTCCAGTGGTCGCCTACGACGCCACGCCGCCCGTGCTCGGCACGATCGCTGCTCCGGGCTCTCCGGCCGCGGGTGCCCCAGCCTCACTTTCAGTCCCCGCGAGCGACACGATCTCCAGCGTCTCGGTGTCGTGGACGTTCGGCGACGGGCGGTCGGCGAGCGGCGCGGCGGTTTCACATACCTGGACGGCACCCGGCCGCTACACCGTGACGGCGACCGCCGCCGACGGCGCCGGCAACACGGCGACGACGTCCGCTCAGGTCGTGGTCGTCGATCGGACGGCGCCGGTGATCAGCAAAGCCTCGCTGGCGCATCGGAGGTTCGCCTTGGCCCGTGGCGCGACCGCGATCTCGGCTCGCGGCAGTCGCGGTGTTGGTCACCGTCCGGCGCGGGGGACGACGATTCGCTTCACGCTCTCCGAGCTTGCCACGGTCAGGCTGACGATCACACATGCGGTTGCCGGGAAGCGGGTCGGGAACCGGTGTGTGCCGATCCGGGCGCGTCACACGGGCGGGCACAAGCGCTGTACTGCGGTCAAGACCGACGGCACTCTGATCCGTAAGTCGCTGGCTGCCGGTCCGGACCGGGTGGGCTTCAGCGGCCAGATCGGGCATCGGCGCCTGAAGCCGAGCTCCTACAGGCTGCGGATCGAGGCCACCGACACTGCCGGGAACGACGCCGCGCCCCGGACGCTCAAGTTCACGATCGTCAAGCGCTGACGCCGGCTAGCGGCGGGTAGCGGCCGGGCTACCAGTGGACGCCGCGGGTTGCGCGCACGAAGGCCCGGCGCTCGGCGCTGTCCCTGTCGTCCTCGACCGGCTCCGTATCCGGCGCCTCGGCCTCGGCCGGTTTCCCGTCCTTCGGCTTTCCGTCCTTCGAGGCTCCGTCCTTCTCAATCGTTCGCGGGCCGCTCTCCGGGAACAGTTTGTACGCCCGGTTGACGACGAGGTCCTGCGCACCCGGCGCGACCGCGTAGCTGAGCTGCCCGATGTTCCCGAGCGCGGTTGCCACCCGCTTCGGCCGCTTTCGGATCGCGTCGCAGATCATCTCCGCGGCCTCCTCGGGGCTGAGCGTCGGGAAGCGGTCGTAGATCTTCGTCGGCGCGATCATCGGGGTGCGCACCAGCGGCATGTAGACCGTGGTCACGTGCACGCCGTCGTCGATGATCTCCGGCGCGATCGAGCGCGAGAACGCGTCGAGCGCCGCCTTCGAGGCGAGGTACGCCGAGAACCGCGGCGTGTTCGTCTGCAGCCCGATCGTCGAGACGTTGATGATGTGCCCAGACTTGCGCTCGCGCATCTCAGGGAGCACGTCGAGAATCAGCTTGACCGCCGCGAAGTAGTTGAGCTGCATCGTGCGCTGGTAGTCATGGAAGCGGTCGTAGGCGCGGCTGACCGAGCGCCGGATCGACTTGCCGGCGTTGTTGATCAGGATGTCGACCGACTCGTGCTGCTCGAGCACCTCCTTGGCCATCCGGTCGATGTCATCGGGGTCGGACAAGTTGCACGTGTGCGTGTAGGCGACCCCGCCGTGGTCCTCGATCTGGTCCTTGACCTCGTCGAGCTTCTCCTGCGTGCGGGAGACCAGCAGCACGGTGCCGCCCGCCTCGCCGACGCGCAGCGCGGTGGCCTTGCCGATCCCCTGCGAAGCGCCCGTGATCAGGACCGTGCGGCCCGCGACCGCATCCTCCAGCGACCGCGCCAGAACCTCGCCGGCGCCCGGGATCCGCTGCCCGAACGCCCTCAGCGTCTTTGCCGTGCGGACCGCGAGGTCGGAGATGTTCGGTTGTGGCGCCACGGGATGAACGTACCACCAGGATGGGTGGAGCTAATCAATAGTTGCGCCGCGCGCTGCTCCAGAGCAGCTTGCGATCGGGGCTCGCTCGCCCCGCCCGGAGCCGTGACGACCGGCCGTCTCCCCGGTCCGTCCGACCGGGTTGGGAACATACGTTCGCATGATTGTCTGCGTCCTCCTGCCCCGATTCCAGCTCATGACGGCCACCGGCGACCGGACCGAGCTGCTGCAAACGCCCGTCGCGCTCGCACCCGAGCCCGGTGGAGTACAGCGGATCGGAGAGGTATCGCTCGCCGCCGAGGCGTTCGGAGTCCACCCTGAGATGCTGCTCGGTGAAGCGCTGGCCCGGTGCCCGCGCCTGACCCTGGTGCCACCCGATCCTGCCGGCGTCGCCGACGCTTGGGAACGACTGCTCGTCCGTCTCGAGTCGATGGGCGCCGCTGTCGAGCCCGAACGTCCCGGGCTCGTCTGCTTCGATGCCCGCGGCCTGCTGAGGTTGTACGGAGGGCGCGCCCCGGTGATGAGTGACGACGATCGCGTGCGCAGCGTGCTCGCCGCCGCCCGGCGGGCGCTGCGCGTTCCCGCACGCTATGGCGTGGCCCCCTCGCGGTTCGCGGCCGTAGCGGCGGCGACTCGCGCGCGCGTGCGCCGGCCCGTGATCGTGTCCGGTGGGCGAGCCCAGGCCCGGTCCTACCTGGCCGAGCTTCCAGTGACGCTGCTGCGCGCTCGGCCCGCGCTGGCCGAGCTGCCCGTTGCGCTCGAGCGGCTGGGAGTGGGGACGCTCGGTGAGCTGGCCGCGCTTGCGCCGGCGGCGCTCGCGGATCGCTTCGGGACGGCCGGCCTGCTCGCGCACGAGCTCGCGTGTGGGGGAGACGGGGCATTGCGCCCGCGGCCGGCCAAGGAGTTCCTGCGCGAGGAGCTCGACCTCCCCGAAGCTGCCTCCGGTCCTCAGCTCGAGCGCGGGCTTGGGTTGCTGATCGACCGTCTGCTCGCGCGGCACGAGCGGCGGGGACGGACACTGCGCTCGGTCGCGATCTCGGCCGTGCTGGTCGAGGGCGGAGGAACCTGGCGCGAGCAGGTCGTTTTCCGCGAGGCGCTGTCCGATCCGGAACGGATGCGGCTCGTCCTCGCGCCCCGGCTGGCGTTGATGCCGGCCCCTGCGGAGTCGCTGCGGCTCGCGATCGAGCGGTTCGGGCCTCCCGCCAGCGACCAGCGGGCGCTGCTCGAGGATCCGGCTGCCGCGCGGATGGGCCGTCTGCGCGAGGCCATCCGCCAGGCCCGCGCCGCCGCCGGCCCCGACGCAGCCCTGCGCGTGCTCGAGGTCGACCCCGATTCGAGGTTCCCGGAGCGGCGAGCGGTTCTGGCCCCCTTCGAGGGCGGCTCCGGATGATGAGCGGTCCGACTCGGCTGGCTGTTCCCAAGCGCGTCGCGGTCGGCGCGGGCGACGACGGCCGCCCCCAGCTCGTCGACGGCCGTGAGGTCGATTCGGTCCGGGAGTCGTGGGTCGTCGAGGACCGCTGGTGGACCGACCGGCCGCTGCGCCGACACTACTGGGAGGTCGTCACCACCTGTGGGCGAGACGAGGTGGTGTTCCAGGACCTCCGCAGCGGGAGGTGGTGGCGACAGCGGTAGATCCAGACCGACTACATACACTGGTTCGCGATGCCCTCCGACCCCAGCGCCACCGGCCCCCGCGCCACCGATCTCGGCGCCACCGGCCCCCGCGCCACCGATCTCGGCGCGGCCGGCCACCCGGCCTCCGCTGAGCCCGCTGGCGCACTCCAACCCGGTCCCGTCGCCCTCGGCACCTGGAGCGGCGGACGCTTCATGCACTTCGGCGAGCCGCTCGACGACGAGCGCTTCATCTCCCTGATCACACCTGACGAGGCGCTCCGCACCGTGATCACGGCGGACGTCTACGGCGCCGGGGAGGCCGACCGCATGCTCGGGCGGGCGCTCGCCGGCAAGCCCCGTGACGAGGTCTGCGTTGTCGGTGCCGTCGGCCACGACTTCTATGAGGGCGAGCGCGACGGCCCGCGCGGCTTTCCCCGGTTCACTGATCCGCGGCTTCGGGATGCGTCCGGCTACGCCGAGTACCTGCGGATGGCGACGGAGCGCAGCCTCGAGCGGTGCGGGATCGACCACTTCGACCTGCTGCTGCTGCACAACCCCGACCGCATCGGCTACACCAGCGAGACCGTCTGGGACGGCATGGCCGCCCTGCGCGACACGGGCCTCGCCCGCATGATCGGTGTCGCACCCGGCCCCGCGAACGGGTTCACCGTCGACGTGATCGATTGCCTCGAGCGCTTCGACGACCGGATCGACTGGGCGATGGTCATCCTCAATCCGCTCGAGCCGTGGCCGGGCGAGCTCTGCCTCGGTGCCGCCGCCGCGAACGACGTCAAGGTGATCACCCGCGTCGTCGACTACGGCGGGCTGTTCTTCGACGACCTCGTGCCTGGTCAGGATCTGGCCAAGGGCGACCACCGGGGCTTCCGCCCGGCCGGCTGGATCGAGTCCGGTCGCGAGCGCCTCGATGCGATGCGGCCGATCGCACAGCGGGCCGGCCTCAGCCTGATCCAGCTCGCGTGCCAGTGGAACCTGGCCCATGACGCCGTCGAGTGCGTGGTGCCAACCCTCATCCAGGAGGCCGGCTTATCTGCCCGCCCGGTCGAGGAGAAGCGCGCCGAGCTCGCCGCGCTTCCGCTAGAGCTCCGCCTGAGCGCCGCCGACGTCGACGCCCTCCGCTCGATCGGGGACAACACCGGGTGCATGGCGCTCAAAGGCGCGAGCCCTCAGCACGACGGCGACGAGCGCCCCGACCGCTGGCCGCTCGATGCGCGGCTCGAGACCGTCGCTCGCCGCTGGCGGATCGAGCCCGAGCGCGACCTGGTCAAGGTCGGGTCGTAGTCGGGCTCGGCTTGCCAGTCGCCTTGGCTTGCCCGTCGGCCTCGGCGGCCATCCACTCGCACCCCACGGACAGGTCTTCGACGCCCATCGCGGCCGCGACGTTCATCCACGTGCCATAGCGGAAGAACTCGTCGATCCGTTCGGCCGGGGCGTCGGACAGCTGCTCCACGTGCCCGACCAACCCCGCGTAGAGAGAGCGCACCCGCTCGCGGATCACCTCGTCGTCGCAGGCGGCGTAGGCCTGGTGCTGGAGCATCAGGTCGGCGCGGTGTGACTCCAGCAGCTGCGCGTACGCGTGACCCATCGCCGTCAGCACGTCGGTATCCGGCAGCGCGATTGCCGGATCGAATTCCGCGGCCGCCGTGGCGAACGTGTTGCCGACCAGCTCGAAGCTGCGCTCGACGGCGGCCAGGAACAGCTCACGCTTGCTCCCGAACAGGCTGAACACGTATGGCTGTGCGACGCCGACCCGCCGCGCGATCTTGTCGACGGGGGTGCCGTGCAGCCCGCCGTGCGCGAACTCCTGCACGGCGGCGTCGATCAGCGCGTCCCGGCGCTCGGACGCCGGGACGCGCTTACGGGGTTTCTGTTCGGATGTGGTGGCCATGCCGTTGCTCACGATCCTACGCCAGGCTCAGGCCGCAACCGGGTCGGGCTCGCCGTAGGCAAGGGCCGAGTCGCCGTTCGCGGTGGCGGACAGCTCGTCCGCCGCATGCTGCTCGGCCGACGCCCGGGTGCTGAACGGGAGCGCCGCCGCGATCAGGGCACCGGCTCCCAGCACCGCCGCGCCAACCCACATCGCGGGCACCATGCCGTCGACGTAGGACTGGGGTGACAGGTAGCTGCCGTGAGCGGTAAACACGGTGGCCAGGACCGACACGCCGAGCACGCCGCCCAGCTCGCGAATCGCGTTGGTCGCGCCCGACGCCTGTCCGGCCTGGTCGGTCCGCACCGAGGCCAGCACTGCATTCGCCGACGGCGCGAACACCAGCGCCATCCCGGCGCCCGCGAGCACGAACGGACCGATCAGGCTGGCGTAGGTCTGCGAAACGCTCGCCTCAAGGGCCAGCCAGGCCAGGGCGATCGCCTGCAGCCCGAGTCCGGCAACCATGAACGGGCGGCTGCCGTAGCGCTCGGAGAAGAAGCCTGCCAGCGGCGAGACGATCATCGTCGCGCCGGTCCACACCAGCAGCTTGACGCCGGCCTGCAGCGGCGTGTTGTGAAGCACGTTCTGCAGGAACTGGCTCAGGAAGAAGATCGACCCGAACATTCCGAAGTACATCGCCAGCGATACGACGTTGGTGACCGCGAAGCCGCGGTTGGCGAAGAACGACATCGGCAGCATCGGCTCCCTCGCCCGTAGCTCCCAGCGGATGAAGGCCAGGACGAGGATCGCGCCGGCGGCCAGTGAGACGACCACCTGGGTGCTCGTCCACCCGAGCGACTGCGAGCGGACCAGGCCGAAGACGATTCCGAACAGTCCGGTAGAGCCGAGCGCCAGACCGGTCAGATCCAGGTGCCGGCTGGTCCCGTAGCTCTCGCTCAGCCGCACGGCGGCCAGCGGGACGAGCGCCATCCCGATCGGAACGTTGATCCAGAAGATCCAGTGCCACGAGCTCAGCTGGACGACCGCTCCGCCGACAAGCGGGCCGAGCGCGACGGCGATGCCGCTGATCCCTGACCAGACCCCGAGCGCCAGCCCGCGCTGCGCGGGCGGGAACGCGTCGGCGAGCAGGGTCAGCGTGAGCGGTGTGGCAATGGCGGCTCCGATGCCCTGGATTGCGCGGGCGGCGACCAGCAGGCCGATCGATGGGGCGAGGGCTGCGGCCGCGGACGAGGCCGTGAACAGGGCGATCCCGAAGATGAACATGCGCTTGCGGCCGAAGCGGTCGCCGAGCGCCGAACCGGTCAGCAGGAGCACCGCATAGGAGAGGACGTACGCGTTGACGGTCCACTCGAGCGACTGAATCGAAGCGCCGAGCTCGCGATGGATGCTGGGCAGCGCGACGCTGACCACGAGGTTGTCGAGGACGACCATGAACAGGCCGATCGACACGATCGCCAAGGTCCAGGCCCTGGATCGTGAAGAGCTGGATGTGGATGGCATGAACGGACTCCTGATTGATTAGTGAGCACTAACTAAGCAGTAAGTTAGCAGTCACTAATAATTTGTCAAGCGCTGCCCGGTTGCTCTCGGTTTTCGCGACTTCCGTCTGGGCGAGGAGGGAACATACGTTCGATGGCCTACGTCGAGCTGCATTGCCACTCCGCCTTCTCGTTCCTCGATGGGGCATCGCTGCCCGACGAGCTGGTCGCCGCGGCGCTCGAACAGGGGCATCGGGCGATGGCGCTGACCGACCACAACTCGGTCTCGGGATCGATGGAGTTCGCGGTGTCGGCCCGCGCGCTCGGACTTCGGCCGATCCACGGCGCCGAGATCGATCTCGATGACGGTCGCCATCTGACCCTCCTGGTCGAGGACGCACGAGGCTGGTCGAACCTCTGTCGCCTCCTCGCACACGCGCACGCGCACACGCGAGAGAAGCCGGGCCCTCCCACCCAGGCGTACGTGCAGCTCAGCGAGGTGCTGGACCACGCCGACGGGCTGATCTGTCTGAGCGGCTGTGCGCTCCATGGCGTGCACGACGAGTTCACGCTCAGGCGGCTGCTCGATGCGTTCGGTGGCGATCGGTTGCGCGTCGAGTTGCAGCGGCCGTTCCTGCGCGATGACCGGGCACGGAACCGGCGCTTGGCCGGACTGGCGGCGCGGATGGGTGTTCCCTGTGTCGCCACCGGAGACGTGCACGCGCACACGAGGACCCGGGCGCCGCTGCAGGACGCGTTCGTGGCGATCCGGATGCACACCACGCTCGATGCCTCGGAACCACTGCGACGTGGGAACTTCAGCCATGTCCTGGCCTCGCCGGCCGAGATGGCGGATCGCTTCCCGGAATATCCCGACGCTGTGGCCGAGACTGAGCGGCTCGCCGATCGGCTCCGCTTCGACCTGAGCAGCGATCTCGGCTACCGGTATCCGGGAGCGGAGGACGTCAAGGCGATGTGTGACCTGTCGCAGCTGTGCGGGGAACGGGTGCGTGAGCGCTATGAGCATGCTCAGGCCGGCATCCGCAGCGAGGCGACGCGGCGCCTGGACGAGGAGCTGCGGATCATCGAGCGCCTCAACCTCCCGGGGTTCTTCCTGCTGCACCACGACATGCTCGAGCTCGCGCGTGAGGTGGCGGTCGAGGTGCGCGGGCCGGACACGGCGAGGGCACTGCTGCCCCCCGGCCGCGGCCGGGGGTCGAGCGTCTCCTCGATCGTCTGCTATCTCACCGGCCTCTCGCACGTCGACCCGATCGAGAACGACCGGCTGATCGGGCGCTTCCTCAACGAGGAGCTGACCGCCCTTCCGGACATCGACCTCGATTTCCCGCGCGATATCCGGGAGGTCCTGATTCCCCGTGTCCACGAGCGTTACGGCCACGATCGCTCGGCGTTGGTCGCCGCCTTCCCCACCTATCGGGCGCGGGGCGCGATCCGCGAGCTGGGCAAGGCCCTTGGCCTGCCCCCCGGTGAGATCGAAAGGGTGGCGAGGGGCAGCGAGGGCTGGGACGCGCGTGAGGTCGCGAAGGACATCGAGAGCGCATTCGGGCTGGAGAAACCCGCCCAGACCGAGGACGGCAAGAGCGAGGGACGTCGTGGTTCGACGGGTCGCTGGGCGTGGCTGGCGCGTCTGGCGGCCGAAGCGCATGGGCTGCCCCGCCACCTCTCCCAGCACTCGGGCGGGATGATCGTCGCCACCCGCCCGCTGGTCGACTGCTGCCCGATCTTGCCGGCCGCGATGGAGGGCCGTCAGATCGTCCAGTGGGACAAGGACTCCTGCTCGGACGCCGGCTTTCTGAAGATCGACCTGCTGGGGCTGGGGATGCTCTCGGCGGTCGAGCGTTGCGTCGAGATGGTCGCCCGCCACCGCAATGAGCGGATCGACCTCTCGCGGATTCCCTATGACGACGAGGCGACCTACGAGTGCATCCAGAATGCCGATACCACCGGCGTCTTCCAGATCGAGAGCCGGGCGCAGATGCAGTCGCTGTATCGCACCCGGCCAGCGAACCTCAAGGACCTGACCGTCCAGGTGGCGATCGTCCGCCCGGGCCCGATCCAAGGAGGCGCGGTCAACCCGTACATCGAGCGTCGCCAGCGGATGCGGACCGACCCCGGCTACGAGGTCCCCTACGACCACCCCTCGCTCGAGCCCGTGCTGGGAGAGACGCTCGGGACGATCATTTTCCAGGACCAGGTGCTGGAGGTGGCGATCGCCTTCGCCGGTTTCTCGCCCGGCGAGGCGGAGGGCTTGCGGCGAGCAATGAGCCGCAAGCGTTCAGAGGCGGCGATCGAGGCTCACCACAGGCGCTTCGTGGCTGGGGCGAGGGCGCTGCACGGAGTCGACGAGGAGACCGCCGAGCGGGTCTTCTCGATGGTCCAGGGCTTCTCCGGCTTTGGTTTTCCCAAGGCCCACGGGGCCGCCTTCGGCCTGCTCGCCTACCAGTCCACGTGGCTGCGGGTCCACTACTCACCAGAGTTCCTGTGCTCGCTGCTCAACGAGCAGCCGATGGGCTTCTATCCGCCAGACGCGCTCGTCCACGAGGCACAGCGGCGCGGGATTGAGATCCTCCCGCCGGACGTGAACGAGAGCGAGGCGGAGTGCGACATGCCCGATCCCGCCCACGTACGGATCGGCCTGGGGTACGTGAAGGGTGTCCGTGAGCAGGAGATCCAGGAGCTGGTCGCGGCCCGGAAAGCGGCGGGTCGATTCCGCAGCCTGTCGGATCTCGCCTCGAGGGCGGGCGCGGGATCGCCCTCGCTCGAACTGCTGGCCTGGTCGGGGGCGTGCGACTCGCTCGTCGAGGGTGATCGCTCGGCGCGACGAATCGCCCTCTGGCAGCTCGGCGTGGCCACGCCGGGCCGCAGCGTTCCCGGGGGGACTCAGCTGGCGCTCCCCCTCGACCTGCCCGCGCCGCCGAAGCTGCGTGAGCTCTCGAAGTGGGAGTCGATGCTCGCCGACTACGGAACCACCGGGATGACCGTGCATACGCACCCGATGGCATTGCTTCGGGGTCGGCTGCCTGACGATGCCGTCACCAGCCGCGATCTCGACACGCTCGTGCACGGCTCGCGGGTGAAGATGGGAGGCCTGGTCGTCGCGCGGCAGCGACCTGGCACCGCCAATGGGATCGTCTTCATCCTGCTCGAGGACGAGCACGGAACGATCAACCTGATCGTTCCCGAGAAGCTCTATGAGCGCAACCGCCTCACCGTGCGGACCGAGCCGCTGATGCTGGTCGAGGGCAGGCTCGAGCGGCATCTCGCCGCGGGCGGCGCGATCAACGTGTTGGTCGACCGGGTCGGCTCGATCGCCGCGCCGGACCGGATGGTGGCCGAGATCAAGGACTTCTCGATGCTCGATGAGGCAGTCCGACGCGGGAGGGCCGCGCAGCAGGCCGAGCAGGCGGCGGCGAGCCAGGCGGATGCCGAGGCGGACGACTTCCGGGCGGTGGCGCCTCCGGTGATGAGCTTCGCGTCGGGAAGGCGGCGATGAAGCGGCGACCGTTCCACCGAGTCATCCAGGCGGTTCAGACGATATGGTGCGCGCGCTGTGCTTGCAGTCATTGTCTTCGTCCTGTTCTGGGTGCTATTGGCGCTCGCGCTGGTCTTCATCGGGGTCCGGGGTGGCCTCGGTGGCGCCCGGGCGGCGCTGCAGACGCAGCGGCGGGGCGGCCGCAAATTCTTCGCGATCTCCTTCGTGGTGATCTATGTCGCCTTTGGGATCGCGATCCCGCTGGTGCTCCTGATCGGAAACCACAAGAACGCGAACGCGAAGGTCGGGACGGTGAGGCTCACGGCCACCGAGAAGCGCGGCCGCGTCCTGTTCGGCCAGCATTGCGCCGTCTGCCACACGCTGGCCGGCGCCAACGCCGCCGGCAAGGTGGGACCGAACCTCGATCAACTCAAGCCGCCGAAGACGCTCGTACTCAACACGATCCTCAACGGCTGCGTCCAGAACCCGCCGAAGGGCTCGGCCCAGGCCTGCCTCGGCTACGGCACCATGCCCCAGTCTGTGGTGCAGGGCCAGGATGCCCAGGCCGTGGCTGCCTTCGTGGCCAAGGTCGCAGGCAAGGAGTAGCGCGAGCACCGCCTGCGGGCTTTCGCGAGCCGTAGGCCGCAGCCGAAACCTCTGCGTGGCGCCGCGGCCGGAACGGTCGCGAAATCTGCCAAAACCTGATAGCTGGTAGACCCGCGCCTGCGTCCGGAACCGTTGCTAGAGTGCCGCGGCCGTACAGCTGAATTCCCGCCGCGTCGACCCACTCGGGGGACGCACGGAAGCGGGGGACCCACGTTGTTGGGGCGAATCGCGTACGCCGCGTAGCGCCGCTCTTTCGGTGCGAGCCCGTCAGCTAACCCCGCAAGCACCAGAGAGAGGTCGTAATGCCGCAAGCAGGGGTTTCCGCGAGCACGCCCAGGTCCCGCCGCCGGGTCCAGGCATGGCTCGATTGGTCAGAGGACGAGCTCTGGGTGGCGCCCGAGCGCCGCGCGTCGGATCGCCGGACGGCGGTGCCGCCGAGGCGCCGGGCCGCGGCGTCGCCTGAGCGCCCGTTGGTGGCGTCGCCTGAGCGTCGGTCGGCGGTGGTCGCGCGTCCTCCTCGGCGCCGCGACGCCTCGCCGGCGAAACGTCGGGCTGCCGAGGCGCCCGACGTACGTCGGGCTCCCGAGGCGCCGGCAGGGCCGGGCGGACGTCAGTCTCCCGAGGCGCCGGCGGGGCCGGGCGGACGCCGGACGATCACGATCACCGGCCATGGCGATGACCGCCAGACCGGCCGGGCCGAGGTCGCGGGCCGCCCGCGGCCGCAGCGCCGGGCACATGAGCGCCCTGGCTACCGGCCGGACCGCCTCGCCCTGTACGCCGTGCTGCTCGGGGTGGTGCTCGTTCTGGTCGCCGCCACCAGCTCGCACGCCGCGGTCCTGCGGACGGCGCACACGCGGACGGCGCACGCGCGGCCGGCCTACGCGCGGGACGCGGCGCGCGTCAGCGCGGCGCGATCGCCGGCGCGCTCGGGCGCGACGTCCCGCCGCTAGTCCGGCGCTCACTTACGCGTCTGCGAGGCGGCGGTGATCGCCTCTTTATCTGTCGACGTATACAGGGAAGAAGCGGCGAGCCTATGCGTCTAGAGCATTGCGCGTGCCGTTAGCCGCCCCTGTCCTGGGTAGGGCCGATCCCCCGCGAGGGGGAGCTCCTTGCCCCTCAGAAGGTGTGTTTTCGCCTCTTGTGTCACCAGCCCCTCGCCAGTACACTTACCAACCGTAAGCAGGTCCCGAAAGTGAAGGGCTGTCCCCTACATTGACCCTTTTCGCCCCCTGGGTGGTCCACGATGAAGATTCCGATGAGCCGATTTCAAATCCACGACGACCTCACGGCCCCTGAGGGCTCGGTGTCCGTGCTCCGCGGTGCGCTGGCGTCGGGCGGCCAGCTGCCGAACTTCCTCGGCGTGCTCGCCGGCTCGCCGGCGGCGCTGCGGGCGTACGCTCGCTTCCGCTCGGAGCTGCGCCACGGGAAGCTGACCCTCGCCACGCTCGAGCGGATCTCGCTCGCCGTCGCCGAGCACTACCACTCCGAGCCGGGGATCGCGATGCACTCGCGGACCGCCCGCGCGGCCGGTCTGGCGCTCGACGAGGTGGCCAACGCCCGTCAGTTCACCTCCAAGGACCCCCGGGAGGAAGCGCTGCTGCGCTACCTGAAGGCGGTGCTCGAGGAGGGCGGACGAGCCCCGATGCACCTCCACGAGGAGGCGCGCGAGGCCGGTTGGGACGATGAGCAGCTGCTCGAGGCGATCGCCGCCGTGGCGCTCGAAGGCTTCACCGCGATGGTCAACGTCGCGGGCGAGGTGCCGGTTGACGGCTCCTCTGAAGCGTCGCGCGCCCTTCAGGCAGCGTAAGCTTCACATTCAGCATGTGCGCTCGACAGCACACGCCGCGGGACGAACAGGGCGAGGAGAAGGCGATGCCCAACTGCTGCCCCTACTACCACGAGGCCGTGGAGCTGATCGGACGGCGATGGACCGGGGCCATCCTGCGCGTCCTGATGGATGGCCCCCTCCGGTTCTCCGAGGTCGCCCAGGCGGTCCCCGAGCTCTCGGACCGCCTCCTGTCGGAGCGGATGAAGGAGCTCGAGGCACGCGGGATCGTCGAGCGGCGCGTCATCCCCGGGCCGCCGCTGCGCGTCGAGTACGAGCTCTCGAAGATGGGCAAGGAGCTCGAGCCCGCCCTGTCTGAGCTTCAGCGCTGGGCCAAGCGCTGGCTCCGCAGCCACCAGGGCGTCTCCCCCGTCGTCTCCTGAGAGCGCGATTCATCGCGGCGCCGCTGACTGCGCCAGGCCCCCGCGGCGGGACCAAGCTAACGTTCCGCGACCATGGCCGACCAGCCTCTGACCGCCGATGACGTGATCTCGCTCGTCGCCGAGCGTGAGATCCGCTTCATCCGCCTCTGGTTCACGGACATCCTCGGCCAGCTCAAGGCGTTCTCGATCAACGCCACCGAGCTGTCGGATGCGTTCGAGGGTGGAATGGGCTTCGACGGCTCGTCGATCACCGGCTTCAATCCGATCGAGGAGTCGGACATGATCGCGATGCCCGACCCGACCACCTTCCGGGTGCTGCCGTGGCGTCCCGAGGAGCAGGGCGTGGCCCGCATGTTCTGCGACATCCAGACGCCCGAGCGCACCCCGTACGAGGGCGACCCACGCTACGTCCTGCGCCGCGCCGTGGAGCGCGCCAAGTCGATGGGGTTCGACCACTTCAACGTTGGCCCCGAGCTCGAGTACTTCTACTTCCGCGACGCGAAGTCGACCGAGGTGCTCGACGAGGGCGGGTACTTCGACCTGACGACGCTTGACGCCGGCTCGGACCTCAGAAGGGAGACGGTGCTTGCGCTCGAGCAACTGGGGATCCACACCGAGTACACGCACCACGAGGTCGGCCCCAGCCAGCACGAGATCGACATGCGCTACGCCGACGCGCTGAAGATGGCCGACGACTGCATGACCTACCGGATCACGGTCAAGGAATACGCGATGAAGTACGGCCTCCACGCCACGTTCATGCCCAAGCCGCTGTTCGGCGAGAACGGATCGGGCATGCACACGCACCAGTCGCTGTTCCGCGGCGAGAACAACGCGTTCTACGACGCTGAGGACCAGTACTTCCTCTCCGACGTCGGCAAGGCGTTCATCGCCGGGCAGCTCCGCCACGCGCGTGAGATCTGCTCGATCTTCGCCCAGTGGGTCAACTCCTACAAGCGGCTGGTCCCCGGCTACGAGGCGCCGGTGTACGTGGCCTGGTCGCGCCGCAACCGCTCGGCGCTGGTTCGCGTGCCGCTGTATCACCCCGGCAAGGAGCAGGCCACCCGCATGGAACTGCGCTGCCCCGACCCGGCCTGCAACCCGTACCTGACCTTCGCGGTGCTGCTCCAAGCGGGGCTCGAAGGGGTCGAGCACGGCTACGAGCTGCCCGAGCCGATGGACCGCAACCTCTACCACCTGTCGCCCGACGAGCGCCGCCGGCTCGGGATCGATCAGTTGCCCGAGACCCTCGGCGAGGCGATCGAGCTGACCGCGCAGTCCGAGCTCGTGCTCCGCACTCTCGGCGAGCACATGTTCAACCGCTACATCGAGATCAAGCGCCAGGAGTGGGACGACTATCGCGTCCAGGTCACGCCCTGGGAGCTCCAGCGCTACCTCCCAGTCCTGTAAGGGCTACAACGCCGCGGCGAGCTCGTCGGGGCTCGTGACCGGCGCCTGACAGACGAAGTGCTCGCACACGTAGGCGGCGGCCTGGCCGTCGACCGGGGTGCGACCCTCGAGCAGTGGCACCCCGTCAGGGGCGCCGGCCGCCAGGATCAGGTGCGGCCGGTAGCTCCCGCGCACGACGCGGAGCAGCTCGGCCGCCTGGTCCGCGGGCCCGACGATCGCCACCTCGCGCACCGGTGCCAGATAGAAGTCCGCCGCCTGGAGCAGGTGCCCGAATGCGCCGGGATGGCGGCCCGCGATCCGGTACACCAGCCGCAGCACGCCGAGGGCGTGGCGCTCGTAGCTGCCCTCGCCCGCCAGGAGCGCCAGGCGGAGCATTCCGAAGGCGGCCGCGGAGCTGCCCGACGGGATCGGCGAGTCCTCGAGGTCCTTGCGGCGGACGATGAGCTGGCTGCGGTCGTCCGCGGTGGTGAAGAACCCGCCGCGCTCACGGTCCTCGAAGCGGGCCACGATCGTGTCCGCCAGGGCCACCGACTCGCGATACCAGCGCGGGTCGAAGGTGGTCTCATACAGGGTGAGCAGCGCCTCGAGCAGGAACGCGTGGTCCTCGAGATAGGCGCTGATCCGACCGCGCCCGTCTTTCCAGGTCCGCAGCAGCCGGCCCGAGACGTCGCGCAGCTGCTCGAGCACGAACGTCGCGCACGCCACCGCGGCATCGACGTAGTCGGGCCGCTCGAGCGCGGCGCCGGCCTCGGCCAGCGCCGAGATCAACAGCGCGTTCCACGACGTCAGGCGTTTGTCGTCGAGCCCGGGTCGGACACGCGCTGACCGCGCCTCGAACAGCCGGCGGCGGATGTCATCGCGGTGCTCGGGCTCGGGTCCCCGGGCTTCGAGCACATACGCGTGCTCGAAGCGCTTCGGCGTGAAGTACGCGACCGCCTCGTCGTAGAGATCTCCGAGCACGTCGCGGAGCTCCTCGAGCGTCCACGCGTAGAACTTGCCCTCGACGCCCTCGGAGTCGGCGTCGAGCGCGGAGCAGAAACCGCCCTCCGGACCGCGCATCTCGCGCAGCGCCCAATCGAGGGTCTCGCAGCACACCCGCCGGAAGAGCTCCTCCCCCGAGGCCTGCCACCCGTGCAGGTACGCACGGGCGAGCAGCGCGTTGTCGTACAGCATCTTCTCGAAGTGCGGGACCGTCCATGTCGCGTCGACCGCGTACCGCGCGAAGCCGCCGCCGACCTGGTCGTAGATCCCGCCCGTCGCCATCGCGCGGAGCGTGTGCAGCGCCATATCTCGCTCCCCGCGGGCCAGCAGGAACTCAATCGTCGACGCCTGCGGGAACTTGGGCGCGCCGCCGAACCCGCCGTTGGCGGCGTCGTAGATTCCGCGCAGGTTGGCCCGCGCGTCATCGAGCAGCTCCGGGGTGATCGGGTCGGCGGAGGGCTCGATGCGCGCCGTCGCGCCGAGCGAGTTCACGATCTGTTCCCCGGCGCCGCGGATCTCGTCTCGGCGCTTGTCCCACGCGTCGGCGACGGCCTCGAGCACCATGCGCCAGCTCGCCATGCCGTGACGCTGCTCGGGCGGGAAGTAGGTGCCGGCGAAGAACGGGACCTGCTCGGGCGTGAGGAACGTGTTCAGCGGCCAGCCACCCTGCCCGGTCATCGCCTGGCACGCCTCCATGCAGATCGCGTCGACGTCCGGGCGCTCCTCGCGGTCGACCTTGACGCACACGAAGTGCTCGTTCATCAGCGCCGCGGTGTTCTCGTCCTCGAACGACTCGCGCTCCATGACATGACACCAGTGGCAGGCGGAGTAGCCGACCGACACGAGCAGCGGTTTGTCCTCCATGCGAGCGCGGTTCAGCGCCTCGGGCCCCCAGGCATACCAGTCCACGGGGTTGCCCTTGTGCTGCAGGAGATAGGGTGAGGTTTCGTCGGCCAGGCGATTGGGCACGGATCCAGGCTACCCATCGCTCTCGCGCGGAATACGCTTGGTATCGCGCCCTGCCGGCGCCGACGGGTCCACCGTCCAGACGAGGAGGAAGCGATTGTCTGCGAAGCGCGAGCCGGTCACCGCCCCAGATGCCCCCGAGGCCGTCGGCCCATACGTCCACGCAGTTCGCGCCGGGGACCTGCTCTTCTGCTCCGGACAGATCCCGCTCGATGCGCGCACCGGAGAGGTCGTCGGCGCGACGCCGGCGGAACAGGCCGGCCGCTGCCTCGAGAACCTGGCCGCGGTGTGCGCGGCCGCCGGGACGACGCTCGGCGACGCCGTGCGCCTGACGGTGTACCTGACGGACATGAGCGCGTTCGCGTCGGTCAACGAGGTGTACGGATCGTTCTTCGAGAACGATCCGCCGGCACGCGTCGCGATCGGCGTGGCCGCGCTCCCGCGCGGAGTACAGGTGGAGATCGACGCCGTGGTGGCGCTTGAGTAGATCCGTCTCGCCGCCCCAGGACGCCGGCTCGATCTCGGTCGAGGACGTGCGCCATGCCGCGCGCGCCGGCGCTGGGATCGTCAAGGAGACGCCGGTGCTCAGCTCGCACACCCTGACGCGGCGCGCCGGCGGGACGGTCGCGTTGAAGGCCGAGAACCTCCAGCGCACCGGCTCGTTCAAGCTTCGCGGGGCGTTGGCGAAGATCGCGTCGCTCGGCGACGGCTGCGCCGGCGGTGTCGTCACCGCGAGTGCGGGCAACCACGCCCAGGCGGTGGCCTACGCGGCACGCGCGCGCGGCGTCCCCTGCGAGGTGTTCATGCCGCTCGGTGCCTCGGTCGCGAAGGTCGAGGCCGCCACCGCGCTCGGCGCCACCGTGAAGCTTCAGGGTGGCAGCGTGGATGAGGCGCTGACCGTAGCTCGGGAGCGTGCGGCCGACGGCAGCCGCGCCCTCGTCCACCCCTTCGACGATCCCGTGGTGATCGCCGGACAGGGCGGGATCGGGCTCGAGCTGCTCGACCAGGTGCCGGACATCGAGCGGGTGATCGTGCCGGTCGGCGGTGGCGGGCTGATCAGCGGCATCGCGATCGCGCTGCGCTCGCAGCGTCCCGATCTCGAGGTGATCGGCGTTCAGGTCGACACCTGCGCGCCATTCCCCGGCTCGCTCGTCGCCGGCGCTCCGGTGGCCGTCGACTCAGCGCGAACGATCGCGGACGGAATCGCGGTCAAGCGTCCCGGCGCGGTGACGCTGCCGCTGGTCAGGCGGTGGGTGAGCGAGATGGTGCTCGTCGGCGAGGACGAAGTAGCCGAGGCGATGGTGTTCCTGCTCGAGCGCGCCAAGCTGGTGGTCGAGGGCGCCGGCGCCGTCGGCGTGGCGGCGCTGCTGTCGGGCCGCGTCAAGCTGACCGGGTCCGGAACCACCGTGGTGATCCTGTCCGGCGGCAATGTCGACGCCGGGCTGCTGGCCGAGATCGCGCGGCGCCACGAGAGCCAGGCCGGCCGCCGGCTCGTGCTCCTGGCACGCCTGCCCGACCGTCCGGGCTCACTCGCGCAGCTGCTCTCGCTCGTCGCCGAGAGCGGGGCGAACCTGCTCGACGTCCAGCACATCCGCGAGGGCATCGACCTTCACGTGCGCGAGTCGGCCGTCCAGCTCGTGCTCGAGACCCGCAGCCATGCGCACCTGCTCGAGGTCACGGATGCGATCCGGAGCGCCGGCTACCCAGAGCCGCAGGTCCTCGGTTAGACGGCGGTCGCGCTGCGGCACTGCCGCGCTTCCTCGACCAGCGCGGCGACGATCTGGCTCGACTCGTCGGCCTCAGGATGCCACTGGACGCCGAGCACGAACCGGCAGCTCGGGATCTCAATCGTCTCCACGAGGTCGTCCGGCGCCGAATAGCCCGTGGCCAGGAGTCCCTCGCCGAGCCGGGCGACCGCCTGATGGTGATGAGACAGCGCCACGTGCCGCTCCTCGGTCGCGGCCCGGGCGGCGACCGAGCCCGGTTCGAGCCGGACGTCGTGCTGCGAGTTCTCGAAGCTGCCGGCATTGCGGCGGTGCTCCTCGTGGCCCACGAGCTCGGGGACGTGCTGGTGCAGTGTGCCGCCGAGCGCGACGTTGATCAGCTGCATACCCCGGCAGATGCCGAGCACGGGCATGTCGCGCTCGATCGCGGCACGGACGAGTGCGATCTCCGAGCGGTCGCGCTCGGGAACCGTGTTGTGCGTGGCCGGGTGCGGTGCGGCGCCGTATGCGGCTGGATCGATGTCGGCGCCGCCGGCGAGGACCAGCGCATCGATGCGGTCGAGCGCGTCGCCGGGGTTCTGCTCGAGCTCCGTGTCAGGCGGGATCATCAGGGACACGCCGCCAGCATCCTGGATCGCGCGCACGTAGTCGTAGGGCAAGAGCGCCGCCCGAAGGTCCCAGATGCCCCATTGGGCCCGCTCCAAGGCGGTGCACAGTCCGATCGCGGGTCGACTCATGCGGCTGAGGCTAGCCCGCCCGCAAGACGGCGCGCTGCACCTTGCCGCTGGCGGTCTTCGGCAGCTCGGTGGCGAACTCGATGATCCGCGGGTACTTGTACGGCGCGGTCTGGCTCTTCACGTGGTCCTGCAGGGCGGTCGCGAGCTCGTCGCTCGGGGTGAAGCCGTCGCGGAGCACCACCACGGCGCGCACCACCTCGCCGCGCAGCTCGTCGGGCGCGGCGACGACGGCAGCCTCCGCCACCGCCTGGTGCGAGACGAGCGCGGATTCCACCTCGAACGGGCCGATCCGGTACCCGGCCGAGATGATCAGATCGTCGGTCCGGCCGACGAAGTAGAGGAATCCGTGCTCGTCCTGCTCGACGCGGTCGCCGGTTCGCCAGGGCGCGTACTCCGGCGCTCGCTCGCCGCCCAGGTAGCGGACGAAGAACGTGGGATCAGTCCGGGGATCCTGGAGCACCAGCTCCCCGTCGTCGACGGCCAAGTTGACGCCGGGCAGCGGGAGCCCCATCGAGCCGGGGCGTGCCGGCTGATCGTGGGGATTGCCGGTGAGCTGGCCGGTCTCGGTCTGGCCATAGCCGTCGCGGATGTCGAGTCCGGTGGCCTCGCGGAACGCGCTCAGCACCTCGGGGTTGAGCGCCTCGCCGGCGGCGACCAGTGCCCGCAGCGACGGCACCGGGGCGATCGTGGCCCGCTTGGCGATCACTCGGTACTCGGTGGGAGCCATGCACAACACGTTGACCTGCTCGCGCGCCAGGATCTGCAGCCGCTCGGCGGGATCGAAGCGCGCGTCGTGCAGGAGCGCGGTGGCGCCGCGGATCCAGGGCGCGATGAACACGTTGCGGGCTGACTTCGACCAGCCGCTGGCGGCGGTGCACCACACCAGGTCGCCCGGCCGGGCGTCGAGCCAGTGCTCGGACTGCAGCCGCTGTCCGGGCAGGTAGCGCTGCCCATGGACGATTCCCTTCGGCTCGCCGGTGGTCCCGCTCGTGAACGTGATCAGGCAGGGATCGGTGGGCTCGAGCTCGATCGCCGGAGCGGGCTCGGCGCTGAACAGCGACTCGTCCGGGATT
>DASXOS010000128.1:0-14097 GCA_036494115.1 Solirubrobacteraceae bacterium
GTCTGGGGCCGAGGGGTGGCCCCAGAACGCGACAGCTGCGCCGCCACCCCTTGACGGAATGAAGATCGCCGCCACCGGGCGACGGCTTATTTCAGGTCAGCCTCTCCGGGGACGTGCGCCCCCGCGCAGTGGCGGGGGCGCCGGTCAAACTCGCCTGTGAGCCGGTGAGCTACTTGAGCTCGACGCTGCCGCCGGCCTCCTCGAGGTCGGCCTTGAGCTTGTCGGCCTCGGCCTTGTCGACGCCCTCCTTGACGGGCTTCGGGGCCTCGTCGACGAGCGCCTTGGCTTCCTTCAGGCCCAGTCCGGTGGCCGCGCGGACGACCTTGATCACCTGGATCTTCTTGTCGCCGGCTGCGGTCAGGACGACGTCGAACGAGCTCTGCTCCTCGGCTGCCTCCGCGGCACCGTCACCGGCGCCGCCGGCGGTGGGGGCCGGTGCGGCCACAGCGGCCGCGGAGACGCCGAACGCCTCCTCGAGCGCCTTGATCCGCTCGGACAGCTCGAGCACCGAGATGCTCTTCAGTTCGTCGATCCACTCTTCTGTGGTTGGCATGTTTCCTCCTTACGCGTCGTCCGACGCGGCGGTCTGTTCTTCAGGTTGTTCGGTTGCTTCGGGCTCGGGGGGCGCTTCGGCCTCGGCCGGCGTCGGCGTTTCGGCCTCGGCCGGCGCTGGCGTTTCGGCCTCGGCCGGCGCTGGCGCTGGCGCTGGCGTTTCGGCCTCGGCCGGCGCTGGCGCTTCGCCACCGACCAGGCCTTGATCGGCGATCGCCTGCAGCTGAATCGCCACCCCGGCGATCAGAGCGTTGAGCGTCCGGACGAGCCCGCTCAGGGGCGCGGCGATTGTGCCGACGAGCTGCCCGTTCAGGACATCCCGGGATGGGAGCCGGGCGATCGAGCGGATGTCATCACCGGTCAAGGTCGCGCCGTCCATCAGCCCGCCCTTGAACTCGAGGATGTTCAGCGCTCGCGCCGTGTCGTTCAACGCCTTGGCCGCTAGCGCCGCGTCGCCGTGCACGAGCGCGAGCGCCGTCGGGCCCTCGAGCAGAGGCTTCAGCGCCTCGGCGCCCGCCTTGTCGGCGGCCCGCTCAGATAGTGAGTTCTTGACAACCCGGAGCCGGGTGTCGGCGTCGCGCAGCTTCGCGCGCAGCTCGGCGACCTCGGACACGGAGATGCCCCGATAGTCCACGGCGAAGATCGCCTGGGCGCCTTCGATCTGGCCCGCGATCTCGTCTACGACTGCTGCTTTCTGGTCTCGATTCATGGTCCTCTCACAAACAACGCCCGCACAATGGCGGGCGTCGAAATTTCGAGTTCTGACCTCGAATCGATGCTCCGCCTATTCCGGGCTTACGCTGACGCCGCCGGAGGTCTCGGGCTTCGCTCTATAGGAAACTAACTCTACGCCGCTACCTGCTCCTCGATGATGTCGCGCGTGCGCGAGGGGTCGACCTTGATCCCGGGCCCCATCGTGCTGGCGAACACCACCGAACGGAGGTAGCGGCCCTTGGCCGCCGAGGGCTTGGCCCGGATCAGCTCTTCGATCACCGCGGCGTAGTTCTCAAGCAGCCGCTGCTCGTCGAAATCGCGCTTGCCGATCACCAGGTGGACGATCGCATTGCGGTCGGTGCGGTACTCCACCTTGCCGGCCTTGGACTCCTCAACCGCCTTGGAGACATCCATCGTGACCGTGCCCACCTTCGGGTTCGGCATCTTGCCGGCGGGTCCGAGGATCCGCCCGAGGCGTCCGACCACCGGCATCAGGTCGGGAGTCGCGATCGCTACGTCGAAGTCGTCGAAGCCCTCCTGGATCCGCTTGGCGAGATCTTCGGCGCCCACGACGTCGGCGCCGGCCTCCTCGGCCTCGCGGGCCTTGTCGCCCTGCGCGAACACCGCCACCGTGACGTTCTTGCCGAGCCCGTTCGGGAGCGCGATCGTCCCGCGCAGCTGCTCGTCGGCGTGGCGCACGTTCAGCCCGGTACGGACGTGAACCTCGACCGACTCGTCGAACTTCGCGGGCGAGAGCTGCTTGACCAGCGCGACCGCCTCGGCCGGGCTGTACTCGCGCTCGCGGTCGAACCGGGCCTTGGCGTCCTGGTACTTCTTGCCGTGCTTCGCCATCAGACCACCTCCACTCCCATCGACCGGGCCGTGCCGGCGATGATCTTCGCAGCAGCTTCGACGTCGTTCGCGTTGAGGTCCTTCATCTTCTTCTCGGCGATCTGGCGCAGCTGATCCTGGGTGATCTTGCCGACCTTGTCGCGATTGGGCTCAGACGAGCCCTTGTCGAGCGAGATGGCCTGCTTGATCAGGACCGCGGCCGGCGGGCTCTTGGTCACGAACGTGAACGAACGGTCTTCGTAGACCGTGATCACGACTGGGATCACCGTGCCGGCGTCGCCCTGCGTCTGGGCGTTGAACGCCTTGACGAACTCCATGATGTTGACGCCGTGCTGGCCGAGCGCGGGGCCCACCGGGGGCGCCGGACTGGCCTGGCCGCCGACGGCCTGGAGCTTGATCTCTGTGAGCACTTTCTTTGCCATCTAGTCACCTCCGCGGGGCATCCAGCCCCGCGTTCTGAAGTCGCTGCTCGCCCTCACGGCTCGCTTAACCAGGTATGAGCTCGCGAGCTCGCTCATACCTTCTTCACCTGGTCGAATCCAACTTCCACGGGCGTCTCGCGGCCGAAGATCGAGACGAGCACCTTGAGCCGCTGCGCGTCCTCGTTGACCTCAGAGATCTCGCCCGAGAAGTCCGACAGCGGACCGGAGACGACCTTGATCTGCTCGCCGATCCCGAACTGGGCGCGGCTCCGCGGTCGCTCGGCGACCTCCTGATGCAGCAGCCGGTCCACCTCGGCCTGAGTCAGCGGCACGGGCTCGTTCGACGCGCCGACGAACCCAGTCACGCCGGGGGTGCCCTTCACGAGCGTCCATGAGTCCTCGTTGAGATCCATGTTCACGAGCACGTAGCCGGGCATCGTGCGCTTCTCGACCGTGACCTTCTGGTTGTCCTTCATCTCGGACACCGACTCGGTCGGAACGACGATCTGCCGGATCGCGCGCTGCTGGCCAAGCGAAACGACCCGGTGCTCCAGGTTGTGCTTGACCTTGTTCTCATGGCCTGAATATGTGTTGACGACGTACCAGCGGAACATGCTTCTTCGACTTCTACTTGAGAATCCAATTCATCAGATGGGACGCGACCGTATCGGCCACGCCGAGATACACGCCAGCGACGATCACGAAACCGATCACCACCCCGGTCGCCTGGATCACCTGGCGGCGGTCCGGCCACTGTACCCGTTGCAGCTCTCGCCAGCTTCCCTGCAGGAAGTTGATCAGCCGGTTGCCTGGGACGTGCCGTTCGGCTGGGTGAGGTGCGGAGGGGCGCTCGGCCGCGCCGTCGCCATCGCCTTCGCCGAGCCCACCGCCGCGGCGCCGGCCGCCGCGGCCGCCGCCTGCGTCTGCAAGCTCTTCCTCATCGTAGCCCGCTTCGGCCTCCGCCTCGATCGAGTCCGCATAGTCCTCCTCTGACTCGAACTCGGACTCGGTCAGCTCCTTGTCGGGCTCGTCCTCGATCGGCGTCGCGGGCTGCGCCTCGGAGTCGGCCAGGTCCGGCCGTCCCAACGCCATCTGCGCCTCCGCGATCTCCACGTCCGGAGCGGCGTGGCGAATCGGATCGAGCTGATCGTCGTGCTCGGTACGGGCGGACGGAACCGTCTGCCTCGTCCGTCGCTGCCGCTCCTTGGCGCGTTTGCGGTTGCGGGCCACGGGTCCTCCCGTCAGCTCAGCGCGTCTCGCGGTGCGGCGTGTGGCGCCGGCACCAGCGGCAGTACTTGCGCAGCTGGAGTCGCTCCGGGTTGTTCCGCTTGCTCTTATTCGTCTGGTAGTTCCGGCGCTTGCACTCCTCGCACGCGAGGGTGGCGGCGATCCGGACGTCTCCACGGGCCATTCGACGCTCTCGAAGTCTTCGTGATCAGGTCTTGCTAACCGGACGCGGGCGTGAACAATCACGCCATCCGGCGCCAAGCCTGAGTGTAGCGTCAATGAACTGGCTTCTGATCCCCGTCAGGACGGGAGCTCGACCGGGGAGAGCACAAGGTCCAGGACCTGGTCGCCGCGTAGGACGCGGACGGCCAGCGGGTGCCCGATCGCCTCTTGTGTCATCAGGCGCTGGACCTCGTCCACACGCTCGATCGGTTCCCCCCCCAGCTCGACGATCAGATCCTCGGCGCGCACCCCGGCGTGCTGAGCCGGGCTGCCGTCGGCGACCTCGACGACCTCGATCCCGGCCTTGCGTCCGAGTCTCGCGCGCGCATGTGGAGGGAGCGGCCGGGGGCCGCCGGCGATCCCGATGTACGCCCGGCGGACCCGGCCGTCGCGCATCAGCGACCCGATGATCGACCGGGTGGCGGCGTTGATCGGCACGGCCAGGCCGAGCCCAACCCCCGCGACCGCCGTGTTGACCCCGATGACCCGTGCGGCGCTGTCGACGAGGGCGCCGCCGGAGTTTCCGGGGTTCAGTGCAGCGTCGGTCTGGATCACGTTGTCGATGAAGCGCACGGTGCGTCCGGCCCGTGCCGGCAGCGAGCGCCCGAGTGCCGACACCACGCCGGCGGTCACTGATCCGGCGAACCCGTTCGGGTTCCCGATCGCGACCACGAGCTGCCCCACCCGAAGCTCCTCGGCGTCCCCGAGCGTCGCCGGTAACAGTGCGTCGCCGTCCGCCCGGAGCACCGCCAGGTCCGACAGACGATCAACTCCGACCACGGTGAAGCTCAGCTCGCGGCCGTCGACGAACGCCGCCCGTCCCGCGCGTCCCGGACCGGAGACGACGTGGGCCGAGGTCAGCAGGAAGCCGTCGGGAGTCAGCGCGACGGCGCTTCCCGCGCCGGCGGGCACCCGGCCGCCCCGGCCGCGTCGCGTGACGCGGAGATTGGCGACGGAGGGGGCAAGCCGCTCGGCGACGTCGACCACGATCCGCGAGTAGGCATCGAGTGCCTGCGCCTCGCGCTCCGCGTGTTCGCGGTCCTCGGTCATCGCGCTCATCGGAACTCCACGGTGATGGTGCGCTCCTCCGTACCGCGGACGACCGTCAGCTCGAGGCGTCCTTCGCTGCGTGCACCATCGAGCGCCTCGTACAGCGCGTCGACCCGGTCCAGCTCGCGCCCACCCGCCGACACCAGCAGATCGCCACGCTCGATCCCGGCGTTCGCCGCGGGACTGCCCTCCTCGACTGCGCGCACAAGGACGCCGTCGCGCTCGGGCAGGCCGACCGCGCGCCGCAGGCGACGCGCCACCCGCGGCGGCGCGATGGCCACCCCCAGCCGCGCCCGCTTCGGCGCCTCGCCCCGGCCCAGCCCTTCGATCCGCTCGCGCAGGACACCGTCGGCCGGGAGGGCCAGGATCAGGCCGCCGTCCACCCGCATGGTGTTGATCCCGAGCAGGCGCCCCGCCGTATCGGTCAGCGGGCCGCCTGAGGATCCGCGCGGCAGCGGGGCCGTGTGCTCAATCGCGCCGCGGATCCGGCGACCCCGTGGCCCCCGGAAGCTCCGCGCCGTCGCCGAGACGAATCCGGGAGTGACGCGCAGCCCGCGGCCGCCCGGATTGCCGAGGGCGAGCACGGACCGGCCGGTCGCCGGCTCCATATCACCGCCGTCCACCCACTCGATCGGTTCGACGTCAGCGGTGTCGACCTCAAGCACCGCGATGTCGAGGTCGCTGTCTGCGCCGGTCACCCGGCCCGCCGCCTGACGCCCGTCGTGGAAGGTGACGGTTGTCTCCTCGTGACGGAGGTTGTGGGCGTTGGTGAGCACCTGGCCGGGCGCGATCACGACGCCCGATCCGACGCCCCAGCCACGCCCGAGGCCCACGACGGCCGGGCCCACCCGCTCAGCGGCCGACTGGATTGAAGTCTCGAGCTCTTCAAGTACGGTCATGTCCCTCTCCTACTCACTTGCTAAATGCAAGTAGCTAGCCTATCAGGCCGTGGTGCTCCCCCGTACGATTCGGACGGCAGTGGCCGAGGCCGACCAGACCGACACGCCGCAGCGCGGCGACGCACCGGAGCGCTCTGCCCTCGCCGACGCACTCGCGGCGGTCGGCGACCGTTGGACGCTGCTGCTCGTAGCCGCGCTGCTCGACGGGCCGCGGCGGTTCGGAGAGCTCCAGGACGAGGTCACCGGGATTGCCCCCAACGTGCTCACTCAGCGGCTGCGCCAGCTGGAGCGAAACGCGCTGGTGGTCGCGCGGCCCTACTCCGAGCGCCCGCCTCGCTTCGTCTACGAGCTGAGCGCATCGGGTCGCGAGCTGGCCGGCGCGCTGCGGCTGCTCGCCGGCTGGGGCGCGCGCAACGCCGAAGACGCGGCCGCCCCCCGCCACGCCGTGTGCGGCACGCCGATGGAGGCCCGCTGGTGGTGCCCCACGTGCGAGCGCCCCGTATCCGACGACGAGGGCGAAGAGCTCCACTTCGCCTGAGCGTGATCGGTCTCGGGCGGCACGACGCAAGAGATCTCACGCAAGAATCATCGCGGCCGGGAAGAATCCCCCCGGCATGTTCCGACTGCTCGGCTTGGTGCTCTCGATCGGCTTGGCGGATTCGCTCAATCCGACGACAATCGCGCCGGCGCTGTACCTGGCGGCGACGGACCATCCGAAGGCTCGCGTCGGCCAGTTCACGGCCGGGGTGTTCGTCGTCTACTTCCTGGGCGGGGCGCTGATCGCGTTCGGCCCCGGAGAGCTGCTGCTGGCGCTCGTTCCGAAGCCGAGCCACACCACGCGGTACGTGCTCGAGCTGATCGCCGGCGCCGCGATGCTGGTCGCGGCGGCGCTGTTGTGGCGTAACCGCGCGCGGCTCTCCACCCGCAAGGCGCCCGAGCCGTCGACCGAAGGAAGGTCGAGCGCGATCCTGGGCGCGACGATCACGGCCGTCGAGCTACCCACGGCGTTCCCGTACTTCGCGGTGATCGCCGCGCTCGTCGGGTCCGGACTCGGGCCGGTGCACCAGCTGATCCTGCTCGCGCTGTTCAACGTCTGCTTCGTGCTGCCGCTCCTGGGGATCCTGGCCACGCTGTGGTGGGCCGGCGACCGCGCCACGGAGGTGCTCGGCCGCTGGCGCGCGTTTCTGCAACGCCACTGGCCGGTTCTGCTCTCGGGCGTGGCGCTGGTCGCGGGGCTCATCGTGATCGGACTCGGGGTGACCGGCCTCACCGGACGAGCTCGCGTCCGCCACCTCCTGCACCACATCTCGATGATCAGGCTGCGCCCCTGATCTCCCCGGCGGTGGTGTGTCCCGGGCGCCCCGATGGGGCATATTCTTGCCCACATGGCGACGAGCACCGCTGGGCAGGCGACTTTCGACTCCGGGGCGCTGGGGCAGCTGCTCGACGGCCGTTACCGCAATCTCCGCCAGCAGATCCGCGAGGTTCAGAGCCGCCCGGAGTTCGAGCCCGTGGTCGCACTCCCGACCGCCGAATACCGCGAGCGCGTGTACGAGTGGGCGCAGGCGCTGGCGCGGGAGGGTCTGACCGCCCCCGGCTTTCCGAAGGAGTACGGCGGGGAGGGCGACCCTGGGGCCAACGTGGCCGGGTTCGAGACGCTCGGGCACAGCGACCTGTCGCTGCTCGTCAAGTTCGGTGTCCAGTTCGGACTGTGGGGCGGCGCGGTCCAGCAGCTCGGAACCAAGCGCCACCATGAGCGCTACCTGAGGGCGACCGCCTCCCTCGAGCTGCCTGGGTGCTTTGCGATGACCGAGGCCGGCCACGGCTCCGACGTCCAGCGGCTGCGCACCACGGCCACCTATGACCCGGCCGCGGACGAGTTCGTGATCGAGACCCCCGACGACGACGCCCGCAAGGAGTACATCGGCAACGCGGCGGCACACGGGCGCATCGCTGCGGTGTTCGCCCAGCTCAAGGTCGAGGGGGAGGATCATGGCGTCCACGTGTTCGTGGTGCCGCTGCGCGACGAGCGCGGCGAGCTCTGCGAGGGCATCAGGATCGAGGACAGCGGCGAGAAGATGGGGCTGGGCGGCGTCGACAACGGAAGCATCTGGTTCGACCGCGTGCGCGTCCCGCGCGAAGCGCTGCTCAACCGGTACGCCGACGTCAACGAGCGGGGCGAGTACACGAGCCCGATCGAAAATGCGAACCGGCGCTTCTTCACGATGCTCGGGTCGCTCGTCCAGGGCCGGGTGTGCATCTCCGGCGCATCGATCAGCGCGGCCAAGAACGCGCTCACGATCGCCGTCCGCTACGGGCTGCAGCGCCGTCAGTTCGGCCCTCCCGACGAGGACACGGAGGTACCGATCCTTGACTACCGCACCCACCAACGGCGGCTGATGCCGCTGCTGGCGAAGACCTATGCGCTGCACTTCGCCCAGGACGAGCTGCGCAACCGATTCCATGACGTGATGAGCGTCCAGGATCCGCCGGAGCGGGACCGCCGCGAACTCGAGACCCTGGCCGCGGCGATGAAGGCCACGAGCAGCTGGCACACGACGGAGACCATTCAGACATGCCGGGAGTGCTGCGGCGGCGCGGGCTACATGTCCGTCAACCGGTTCGCGGCGCTCAAGGCCGACACCGACATCTTCACCACGTTCGAGGGCGACAACACCGTGCTGATGATGCTGGCCGCCAAGGGCGTGCTCACCGACTACAAGGACCAGTTCGACGACCTCGATCCGCGCGAGATGGTCACGTTCGTCGCCGGCCAGGCGGTCGAGACGGTGGTCGAGCGGCTGTTCGCCCGCAAGATCGTCCAGGTCATCGGCGACGCGATCCCCGGCGGTGACGACGACGGGAATCTCCTCGAGCGCGAGCGGCAGCTCGAGTTGTTCCGTTGGCGGGAGGGGCACATCACCGCCTCGGTCGCGCAGCGCTTCAAACGCGGTCTGGACGAGGGCTTCGACCCGTTCGAGGTCTTCCGTGCGGTCCAGAACCATGCGGTGGCCGCCGCCCGGGCGCACATCGACACGGTGATCCTGGAGTGCTTCGACCGAGCGATTTCCGGCTGTGAGGACGAGTCGCTGAAGGCCGCCCTGGGACTGTTGTGCGATCTCTACGCGTTCTACAACATGGAGCAGGATCGCGGCTTCCTGCAGGAGCACGGACGCCTATCCGGTCCGCGCTGCAAGGCGATCACCCGCGAGGTCAACCGTCTCTGCAACGAGGTCCGGCAGCAGGCCGGCGCGTACGTCGACGCGTTCGGAATCCCCGATCCGGTGCTGGCGGCGCCGATCGGTCGCACCGACTGCCTCGAGCAGCGGTAGCGCCGACATGTCTGAGCTGGTCGATCGCGAGCGGATCGCCGAGCTCGAGCAGCTGATGAAGGAGCCGCTTGCCGAGATCGTGGCCGAGCTCACCCAGAGCATGGACGAATCGATCGACCGCGCGCAGGCTGCGTTGACTGACGGCGACCTGCTCACGGCGGCCCGCGCGGCGCACCGCTGCCGCAACGATGCGCTGATCGTCGGCGCGGGCCCGCTCCAGCAGGCGCTGGCCACGCTCGAGACCGCCTCCCGGGCGGGCGAGACGCCGGGCGCGCAGGACGCTTTCGCAGCGGTCGCGGACGCCTGGTCGAAGACCCGGCCAGAGCTGCTGCACGCTGCTCAAGCACGCTGAACCTCCGTACCGATACCCGTCGCAATGAACGTGAGTTCGTGGAAACGGACGGCTATCGCGGTCGCGGTGGGTGCGGTGCTCGTGGCGGTAATGGCGGCGCTCACTCTCGCCACCAGCGGTGATGTGGAGACCCTCGCCTTCGTGCTGCTGGTCGCGTTCGGGCTCGCCGCTGCCGTGTGCGCCGCGCTGCTCGTGCGCCTGGCCCACAAGACCAGCGACCTGGCCCGCGCCAACGTCGAACTCGAACGGCGCAATGCCGAGGTCGAGGAGGCGGACCGGGCCAAGAGCCGCTTCCTCGCGAACATGTCGCACGAGCTGCGCACGCCGCTGAACGCGATCATCGGTTTCGCCGACCTGATGTACGACGGCCGGGTCGGCCCGCTCTCCGAGGACCACCGGGGCTATCTGGCCGACATCCGCGGCAGCGCCCATCACCTGCTGCACCTGATCAACGAGGTGCTCGACCTGGCGCGGATCGAGTCGGGCCGGATGAAGCTCGACATCAAGGACATCGAGCCCGAGCGGATCGCTGCCCAGTGCGTCGATGCCGTCCGCCCGCTCGCGGCCGAGAACGAGATCGCGGTCGTGCTGGAGGCGCTTCCGGTCGGGATCGTGCTGCTCGACCCGGCCCGCCTGCGCCAGGTGCTCCTCAACTACCTCTCGAACGCGATCAAGTTCACGCCGGCGGGTGGCCGGGTCAAGGCCCGGCTGCGGCGCGAGGGAAGCGAGCTCGTGATCGAGGTCTGCGATACCGGTCCCGGCATCGCGCCCGCCGATCAGGCGCGGGTGTTCGAGGAGTTCGAGCAGCTCTCGCAGCGTCGCCAGGGCGGCACCGGCCTCGGCCTCGCCGTCACCAAGCGAATCGTCGAGGCCCAGGGCGGCTCGGTCGGGCTGCGCAGCGTCGTCGGCGAGGGCAGTACGTTCGTGGCGCGGCTCCCGGTCGTCGACGGTGCCCCGGCCAAGCCCGTCGAAGTGATCGTGCCGCCCGAGCTGGCGGCTCAGGGGGCGGCGATCTGATGAACGGGGCCGGCAAGCCGCGGGTCCTCGTCGTCGACGACCACCCGCTCAACCTCAAGCTCCTGCAGCGCGTGCTCGAGCTCGACGGCTTCGATGTGATCGCCGCGGACTGCCTGGCGGCCGGGCAGGACGAGGTGGCCCAGGCCCTTCCCGACCTGATCGTGCTCGACCTGCAGCTTCCCGATGGCGACGGCCTGACGCTCGCCCGCGAACTGAAGGCTCGGCACCACTCGAGTTCCGTCTCGATCCTGGCCTGTACGGCCGGCGCGATGAAGGGCGAGCGCGAGCGGGCCCTCGAAGCCGGCTGCGACGCCTACGTGTCAAAGCCGATCGACACCCGTGAGTTCGCCGAGTTGTGCGTGTCGCTGCTCCCGGCCCGCTTTTCGAGCCCGAAGATGCCGCCGGCGGACGTCCTTGCGGAGGTCACGCCCGGCGATGTCGGCGCCCCGGTGCCGAGCGTCCCTACCCCTCGCTCGCCGCTCGTGCCTGACGCACCAGGCGGCGCATTCCGCGCAGCCACCGCTCGGGCTGCGTCCCCTTGAGCGCCAGGTAGTCCCCGACCTCCGGGTGGGGGAGGATCAGGAACTGCTCCTGGCGGATTCCCTCGACGACGGCCTGCGCCACATCGGCAGGCTCGAGCAGCCCGCCGGCGACCAGCGGCGCCGCGCCGATCGGATCCTTGAGCGCGACGTCGAGCATCGGCGTCCGTACGCCCTGCGGGCACAGGCATGAGACCCTGATCCCGGCCTCGCCGTAGGTGATCGACAGCCATTCCGCGACGGCGACGGCGGCGTGCTTGGTGACGGTGTACGCCATCGCTCCAACCTGGGCCAGCAGCCCTGCCGCGGATGCGGTGCTGGCGATGTAGCCCTCCCCGCGCTCGAGCATCCCCGGCAGCACCGCGCGCGCGGCCCAGACGTGGGCCATCGTGTTGATCTCCCAGGTGCGCTGCCAGTCGGCATCGCTCGCATCCTCCAGACCACCGCCGGGGCCGGGGACGCCGGCGTTGGAGAAGAAGAGGTCGATCGGACCGCTGCGGTCGGTCTCGGTCTCGACCAGCCGCTGGATCTCGTCTGCTCGTCCCACATCGACGGTCGCCGCGGTTCCGCCGATCTCGGCGGCCACGGCTTCGGAGTTCTCGGCGTTGACATCGGCGACGACGACGGCCCGCGCGCCCTCGGCCGCGAACGCGGTGACAAGCGCCCGGCCGATGCCCGACCCAGCGCCTGTGACCACTACATGCTTGTCCTTGAGTTCCATGCGGCGGGAGCCTAGTTGAACTTGAAGCCGAATTCAACTAGCCTGGGACCGATGCCTGCGCGTGCCGCCCTACCTGCCCAGACCGGCCGCGCCCCGGTCAGCGCGCGCGGGGCGAGGACGCGACAGGCGCTGGTCGCCGCCGCCCGCCAGGTGTTCGAACGCGACGGCTTCCTCGACGCCCGGATCACCGACATCGCGGCAGAGGCCGGGGCCGCCACGGGTTCGTTCTACACGTACTTCACGAGCAAGGAGGACGTCTTCACGGCGGTCGTCGAGGAGATCTCCGAGGAGATGCTCCACCCGCGGCTGCACGAGCTCGCGGATCGCGACGACCCGATCGCCGTGATCGAGGCGGCCAACCGCGCCTACCTTCTCGCCTACCGGCGCAACGCTCGACTGATGGCGTTGCTCGAGCAGGTGGCGCAGATCGACGACGACTTCCGCGCGCTGCGCCTGCGCCGCGCCCGCGCCTTCGGAGCGCGCAACGCCCAGGCGATCGCCCGGCTCCAGGAGCGAGGCCTCGCCGATGCCGAGCTCGACCCGCGGCTCGCCGCCGATGCGCTCAGCTCGATGGTCAGCCGGATGGCCTACCTGCGCTACGTGCTGCGACTCGACGCGACGTCGCTCGACGCGTTGACAGAGACCTTGACCCGCCTGTGGGCGAACGCTCTCGGCATACCCCCAAGGAGATGACCCAGATGGACTTCGAGCTCACCGACCGCTGCCAGAAGCTCCGCGAGCGGCTGCTGACATTCATGGACGATCACGTGTACCCCGCCGAGCCGGTCTACCACGAGCAGCTGCTCAGCTCGGGCGACCCCCACTCCCAGCCGCCGGTGATGGAGGACCTCAAGGGGCGAGCCCGCGATCAAGGCCTGTGGAACCTGTTCGACCCGCACGAGCACGGACTCGCCAATGTCGAGTACGCACCGCTCGCCGAGATCATGGGTCGCAGCCACATCGCGCCCGAGGCTTGTAACTGCGCGGCGCCCGACACCGGCAACATGGAGGTCCTGACGCTGTTCGGGACACCTCAGCAGAAGGATCGGTGGCTCGCGCCTCTGCTCGATGGGGAGATCCGATCGGCGTTCGCAATGACCGAGCCGGCGGTGGCCAGCTCCGACGCCACCAACGTCGAACTGCGGATCGAGCGCGACGGGGACGAATACGTCCTGAACGGGCGCAAGTGGTGGATCTCCGGCGCGATGCGCGAGAGCTGCAAGGTCCTGATCGTGATGGGCAAGACCGATCCGGACGGTCCCACCTACCGCCAGCAGTCGATGATCCTCGTCCCCCGCGAGACCCCCGGCCTGACGGTGCTGCGCAACCTGCCGGTGTTCGGCTACGTCGATCAGGAGGGCCACGCCGAGCTGACCTTCGAGAACGTCCGCGTTCCCGCCGGCAACCTGATCGCGAACGAGGGCGACGGCTTCCTCATCTCGCAGGCCCGCCTCGGGCCCGGACGGATCCATCACTGCATGCGCACGATCGGAGCTGCCGAGCGCGCGCTCGAGCTGATGTGCCGGCGCGTGGCCACGCGCGTGACCTTCGGCCAGCCGGTGAGCGAGCGCGCCAACGTGCAGGACTGGATCGCCGAGGCCCGGATCGAGCTCGAAATGATCCGGCTGCTGACGATGAAGGCTGCGTGGTTGATGGATACGGTCGGCAACAAGCACGCGCGCACGGAGATCGCGGCGATCAAGGTGGCCGCGCCGAACGTGGCCCTCAAGGTGATCGACCGTGCGATCCAGGCCCACGGCGGTGGCGGCGTGAGCGACGACTTCCCCCTCGCGTGGATGTACGCCCACCTGCGCACGCTCCGCCTCGCCGACGGCCCCGACGAGATCCACAAGCGCACGATCGCCCGCCATGAGCTGCGACGGCACGCCCCGGAGGCCGTGGCCGCTTAGTCCTCAGCGCAACCGTCCTATCCGGTTGGTGTACTCGTCGGTGTGGCGGCGCCTGTCACCGCGCCCGCCAATCCCATGAGCCCGAGTCCGCTCCCCCTCCAGACGCTCCGGGACGCCCGCATCCTGCCGCGGCGCCGGTCCCGGCTCGAACGCCTGCGGTTGACCCTCCCAGACGGCGCCCGCACGACGCTGCACGTCGCCTCCTATGACCGCGCCGCCTACAGGGCGCGGATCGTCGCGCTGGAGTCGCCGGAGCCGCTCGCCCGCTGGTGCCGCCGCCACGGCGTG
>DASXOS010000129.1:0-4049 GCA_036494115.1 Solirubrobacteraceae bacterium
CAGACCTCCCGCGACTCGCGCTGGGGGGCCCGGGGGTCGCGCTGGTGGACCCCGGCCGCCACAGGGTGGCCGCCCGAATTCCCCTGCCGGAGCGTCCGGACCAGATCGTCTTCCGCGGACGGTCGGCGTGGGCCCTGCTGACGGACTCGCAGCGACTCGTGCGAGTCGACGCCACGAGCCACCGGCAGACCGGCAACGTGCGGCTTCCGTTTGTCCCGGGCGGTGTTGCCGTTGGCGGCTCATCGCTCTACGTGACCGAGAAAGGAGGTCCAGGGCTGGTCCGGATCGCGTCGGCCAATGGCAAGATCAGCGGGCATTGGACCGTGGACACGCTCGGGCCCGAGGTTTCCGACCCGACCGGGATCGCGGCCGGCGCGGGCTCTGTCTGGCTGGCGAGAGGATCCCAGGTCGTTCGGGTCGATGGGCGGACGGGTCGCGTCCAACACCGCTTCCCGCTGCCGGTCACCGCCACGCTGCTCACCTTCGCAAACGGCGCGCTCTGGGCCGCCAGCAGCGAGAACGGCCTCGTCGAGAAAATCGATCCCACCACCGACCGGATCGCCGCGCGCGCCACGCTGCACGGTTGGATCAGCGCGCTGGCCGTGGCGGAAGGCTCCGTCTGGGCCAGCGTGACTCCCGACGACGTCGTGTTTCGCCTCAACGAGGACGACGCCAGCGTCGAGCAGACTGTGCCCACCGGCGGGGGCCCGGAGAGCATCTCGGCCGCGCCGGGCGCGATCTGGGTGGCGGCTTCTCGAGGGGGCGCGATCAACCGGATCGACGCGCGCTCGGGAGCTCGAGACGTCCTGGCGGTCACCGGCGAGCCGTATGTGGCGACGTTCCACGACGGGCTTGTGTGGACTGTCGCCGAGCCGTCCCCGCCGCCGCTCGCTCCGGCGAGCAAGGGCCTGCAGGTGCGCGTGGCCGTGCACGACGACGGAATGGAGCTCGACCCGGCGGTCGGTCCCAATCCCACGGTCAGCCAGCTGCTCTACTCCACCTGCGCCAAGCTGGTCAACTATCCCGACGCCGCGGGTGCCGCCGGCGGGAAGTTGGTGCCCGACGCCGCCGCCGCGATGCCGGTCATCTCGCCCAACGGGCGCACGTACACGTTCCGCATACGGCCAGGCATACGGTTTTCGCCCCCGTCCAAGGAAGTGGTCAGCGCGGAGACCTTCCGGCATTCGATCGAGCGCACCCTCTCCCCCAAGGTCGGACCCGATCCGGCCGGACTGCACTTGGCCGGTGACATCGTCGGCGCGCACGAGTTCAGCTCGGGGCGCGCCCGCCACGTCAGCGGAATCGTCGCCCAGGGCAACCGTCTGTCGATCACGCTGACCCACCCCGCCGGCGACCTGCCGTCGCGACTCGCCATGCCGATGTTCTGCGCGGTGCCGTCGAACACGCCCGCCCCCGGCAGCGTGCGCGGGACGATCCCCTCCGCTGGGCCCTATTACGTTCGGTCGCAGACGGCCGCCGAGACAGTTCTCGACCGCAATCCGAACTACCGCGGCGCGCGGCCACGGCGGCCGGCGCGCATCGTCTACGTCACCGGGGTCCCGACGGCCCGTGCCGTCGCGCTGACCGGGCGGGGGCAGATCGACGTGGTCACCTGGGACTACGACAACCTTGGCCCGCTGGCTCCCGGTGGAGCGCTCGCGCGACGCTTCGGCGCCGACCCTGCGGCGGTCAAACGCGACGGTTCCGCGCGCTACCAGGTGGCGGCGGCGCCCGGCGTGGACATGCTCGCGTTCAATACGAAGCGCGCGTTGTTCAAGGACCCGCGGCTGCGGCGGGCCGTGAACTATGCCCTCGATCGCAAGTCGCTCGCAGCCGTCTTCGACGAGGCCCCGACCGACCGTTACGTGCCACCCGCCGTCCCTATGCCTCGCACGGCGCCGGTGTATCCGCTGTTGCGGCCTGACCTCGCAAGCGCCAAGCGGCTCGTCTCAGGAACTCGCAAGCGAACCGCGAGCGTGTATGTCTGCGGCGAGCCGGCCAACCTGAGGATCGCTCAACTGGTGCGCTCGAACCTGCGGCCGCTCGGAATCGACGTGTCGATCATCCAGTCGCTGGGCTGCCTGCGCGGTCCCGATCCCAAGGCCAGTCAGGCGGACATCATCCTCCTAACCTGGGCTTCCGCCGAGCTCGACCCAGCCCCGTTCCTCGAAGCCACCGTGGGCCGCACGGCCGCGTTCGGCGCTGGACCAGGACCGGTCACATATGACGATCGGACGGTGAACGGGCGCCTCGACCGGGCCAGCGTGCTGGGACAATCCGAGCGCCTCGCGGGCTACGCTCGCCTCCAGGACGATCTGCTGCGCGGGCCGGCTCCGTATGCCGCCTACGGCTCCTTCGTCGCGCCCGAGTTCTTCTCGCAGCGCATCGGCTGCCGCCTCATCCAGGGCGCTTACGACGTGCTGGATCTAGGGGCGGTCTGCCTGCGCCGGGGCTAGCCGCCGGCGATCGACCACGTGAAGCGGGTGGCACTCTCCCGCGGAGCGATGCCGCTTGGCCGCAATCCGCGGTGAACGACCAGAAGCGGGGCCGCAGCGCCGCGGGCAAGGGCGCCGCGAGCCTCGCCAAGACCTTCCTGCCGCCAGCGCGGCGATAGCCCCACGACCACCGCACTCGCATCGGCGGACGCCTCGACGAGCCCGCTCGGGCCGGGATCGACAAGAGCCGGCTCAGCGGCAATCCCCACCAGCCGCTGAACCGCCAGCGATGCGTCGGCGAGCAGGCGGCTCGCGTCGGGCCCGCCGCGGCGAGCCTCGGGCCGTGCGCCGGCCAAGCGCAGCCGCTCGCCGGTGGCGGCGGCCAGCCATGCCCCCAGCTCGACCGCGGCCCAGTCGTGCTCGCCTCCGCCGAACGGCACGAGCACGCCGCCGCCTGCCGGGGATGGATCGGGCGGCGCGAACAGCAGCCCCACATCCGCGGAGCTCTTCTCGAGGACCTCCACGAGCTCGGTGGGGAGGCCGGCGGGCTCCGCCAAGCCGGAGGTCACGCCAAGCAGGACGAGATCGGCGTCAGCCGTGCCCGCCAGGTGCAATATGTCGTCGCTCCCGCGAGATGCGACGAAGGCCGCCGTTCGAGCCTCCGGCCCGAGGCTCGACCGAAGCGAGGACAGGGCGGCGGTGGCCTCCGCGAGCCGCCCCTCCTCCTCGACGAGCAGTGCGACGACCAGCTCACGCGCGGGTTGGCGGGCCAGCGGCCCGGCCACGGCCAGCTGTGCTTCGAGCCGCGCCGCATCACGGCTTGCGAGCACCACGGAGCGGGCCGCCCTGCTCCGCCACGCGACGTCATCGCGCGGGGAGCTCAGCTCGGGATCGTGGCGCAGGATCGCCTGCTCGACCTGCTGCAGGCCGGGGCCCGGCTCGACTCCGAAGGTCTCCACGAGCTCGTTGCGCGTGGAGCGGTAGAGGTCCAGGGCCTCCACCTGGCGGCCCGAGCGATAGAGGGCCACCATGAGCAGCTCCCGCAGGCGCTCGCGCAGCGGATGCTCGCTCGCGAGGTCGCGCAACTCGGGGATGACCCGGGCATGGTGCCCGAGGGCGAGCTCGGCCTCGATCCGGGCCTCGAGCGCGGCCAGGCGCAGCTCCTGCAGGCGCGCGCTCGGACCCTGCGCGAACGACTCGTAGGCGAGATCGGCGAGCGCAGGTCCGCGCCAGATGGCGAGTCCCTCGCGCAGGGCCTCGGCAGCGGTCCCCGGATCGCCTTCGTCCATCGCCGCCGCCGCCTGCCCTGTGAGCTCCTCGAACCGGTGTAGGTCGAGCTCGCCAGGAGCCACCCGGATCAGATAGCCAGGTGGCCGGGTCTCGATCGCCGACGGGCCCTCGCCCTCCGAAGGGTCGAGGACCCGGCGGAGCTCCGACACCTGGCGATGCACCTGGGTCACAGCGGTGGCCGGCGTAGCGCCGCTATAGAGGGCCTCAGCCAGGCGGTCGATTGAGACGACCTGGTTGGCCTGGAGCAAGAGGAGCGCCAACACGGCGCGTTGGTTGCGGCCGCCGAGCCCCAGCTCGTCGCCGTCGCGCCGCGCTTCAAGCGGT
>DASXOS010000130.1:0-22214 GCA_036494115.1 Solirubrobacteraceae bacterium
GATCCACGGCTGAGAGTCTTCAGCGGATCGCTAAGCCGGTGGCGGCGTCGAACACGTGAATCTCCTCCGGCTCGACCCCGAGCCGGATCGTCGAGCCCTCGGCCGGGCGGTCGCGGGGGCTGAGGCACGCCACCGCCTCGAGCTCGTTGCCCTGGTCGGCGCCGAGCGCCGCCGCGGTCGGGTCCTCGCCGGACGCAGCGACGAGATCGGCGGCCAGCGAACCGTGCACGATCAGCTCGTCGCCGAGCGGCTCGACCACGTCGACGCGGAAGTCGAGCGAGGGCACGCCGTTCGTCGCCGGCCCGAGGGACTCGTGGCGCAGTCCGATGATGAGCTCGCCGTCGGGAACACCCGAGCGCTTCACGGTGAACTCGCCGGCTGAGACGACGCCGTTCTGGCACGAGCCCTTCAGCAGGTTCATCGGCGGGCTGCCGATGAACCCGGCGACGAACACGTTGGCCGGCTTGTCGTAGACCTCCTGTGGCGGGCCAAGCTGCTGGAGCTTGCCGTCGGACAGGACCGCGATCCGGTCGGCCAGCGTCATCGCCTCGACCTGATCGTGGGTGACGTAGATCGTGGTCACTCCGAGCCGGGCGTGCAGCCGTTTGAGCCCGGCGCGCATCTGCACCCGGAGCTTGGCGTCGAGGTTTGACAGCGGCTCGTCGAGCAGGAACACGTCGGGCTCGCGGACGAGCGCGCGCCCCATCGCGACCCGCTGGCGCTGGCCGCCGGAGAGCTGCGCCGGCCGGCGCTTCAGGAGCTCCTCGAGGCTCAGCATGTGCGCCACCTCGCGCACGCGGCGGTCGACCTCGGGTTTCTTCACCCGCTGCTGGCGCAGGGGGTAGGCGAGGTTCTTGTACACCGACATGTGCGGGTACAGCGCGTAGTTCTGAAACACCATCGCGATGTCGCGGTCGCGCGCGGAGACCTCGTTGACGACGCGCTCGCCGATCCGGATCGTCCCCGCCGTCGGCTGCTCGAGCCCGGCGATCATCCGCAGGGCGGTCGTCTTGCCGCACCCGGAGGATCCGACGAGGATCATGAACTCGCCGTCGTCGACCTCAAGCGACAGGCTGTCGACCGCGACGGTGCCGCCGGGGAACGTCTTGGTGACGTCGTTCAGCGCTACGCCGGGCATGTCACTTGATCCCCGTGAACGCGATCGAGCGGATGAACCAGCGCTGGGCGATCAGGAACAGGGCGATCATCGGGATCTGGCTCATCACAGTGCCCGCCATCACTAGGTTCACGTGGCTACGGTGCGCGCCCTGCAGGGTCGAAAGCCCGAGCTGGAGCGGCGCGTGGCTCGCCGTGTCGATAATGATGAGCGGCCACAGGAAGTCGTTCCAGGACCACATGAACTGGATGATCGCGAGTGTGGCCAGCGCCGGCAGCGACAGGGGCAGCACGATCTTGACTAGGATCCCCAGCCGCGAGGTGCCGTCGATCCGGGCCGCCTCCTCGAGCTCGATCGGCAGCGTGCGGAAGAACTGGCGCAGCATGAAGATCCCGAACGCGCTGCACAGGTTGGGCACGATCAGGCCGCCGACGCTGTCGACCATGCCGAGGTGCTTGACGATCAAGAACGTGGGGATCAAGAGCACCTGGTAGGGGACCATCAGCGTGGCCAGCAGCACGACGAACAGCACGTCGCGTCCGAAGAACTTCAGGCGTGCGAACGCGTAGGCGGCGAGGCTGCAGAACACCAGGTTCCCGGCCACCGTGGCCAGCGAGTAGAGGGCGCTGTTGAGGAACCAGTCGCCGAACGGCTCGGCGTTCCAGGTCTGGACATAGTTGTGGAAGTGCAGTCCCGATGGCAGGACCACGAGCGGAAAGCTCTGCGACTCGGGGCTGGTTTCCAGCGACAGGATCAGCATCCAGATCAGCGGGATCAGCATGATCAGCGCGATCGGAGCCAGGACCAGGTGCCACGGGCTGAACGGCAGCCGTCGGCGCGGCTTCGCCGGGGGCGCGTCGAGCGTGATGAGGCGTTCCGCGGTGGCGGTCATGATGTGTAGTACACGCGGCGGCGGCCGATCCACAGCTGGATCAGGGTCACGATCAGCACGGCGACGAACAGCACGTAGGCGATCGCGGCGCCGTAGCCGGCGTTGAAGAACTGGAACGCCTGCTGGTAGAGGTAGTAGACGATCACCGTGGTCGACCCGAGCGGGCCGCCGCGGGTGGTGACGTAGATCTCGTCGAACAGCTGCAGCGCGTTGATCGTCGACCACACGACGAGGAACAGCGTCGCCGGCCCGAGCAGCGGGAGGACGACGCTGCGGAACGTGCTCCACCGGCTGGCGCCGTCCATCTGGGAGGCCTCGAGCAGATCCTCCGGGATGCCCTGGAGCGCGGCCAGGTAGATGATCACGTCGAAGCCGAGCCAGCTCCACACGGTCATCGCCACGATGCAGTAGAGCGCCTGGTTCGGGTCCTGGAGGAACTGCTGCTGAGGCAGGCCGACCTCGTGCAGGAGGTAGTTGACGAGCCCGAACGTCGGGTCGAGCAGCCACAGGAACAGGATCCCGGTGGCCACCGTCGAGGTCACGAGCGGGATGAACACCGCCAGCCGGTAGAACCGGATGCCGCGGATCTTGCGGTTGAGCGCCACCGCGAGCGCGAGCGCGCCGGTGATCGAGACCGGGACGAAGATGACCGTGTAGACGAACGTGTGGCCGATCGCGGACTTGAACTGAGCGTCCTTGGCCAGCGCCTTGTAGTTGGCGAGCCCGACGTAGTGGCCGGGCGCCAGCAGGTTGTTCGCCTGCAGCGACAGCAGCAGCGACCAGCCGATCGGGATCAGCATGAACACCGCGATCAGCACCACCGCGGGCATCACGAACGCCCAGCCCGCGAAGTGCTCGGAGCCGGCGATCCGTTTGAACAGCGGGGGCCGGTGGCGGGTGGCCGGGCTGCGCTCAGCCAGCGCGGTCATGGATCAACTCGGGGCCGCGGTCAACGGGTCAGCTCGGGGCCGAGAGGATGCCGTTCACCTGCTTGGCCGCGTTCGACAGCGCCTGCTGCGGATCGGCCTTGCCGAGCAGCACCGACTGGACCGCCTGGCCGACGACCGTCGAGACCTTCGGGTAGGTGGTCGTGACAGGCCGGGACTGGGTGGCGTTGCTCAGGTTCTGGACCCACACGCCGATGCCGGGGTACTTCTTCACGAACGCGGCGTAGCCGGCCTGCTTGGTCGCCGACTGCCGGATCGGCAGATCGCCGGTCATCGTCGCCCACTTGAGGTCGATCGCCGGCGACGTGAACCATTTCAGGAACTCGACCGCGGCGTTGACCCGGGCCGAGCCGTTGTTGAACACGACCCAGTTGTCGGGGCCGGAGATCGTTTGGTGGTTCAGGTCTCCCGGCAGGATCTGCACGCCGTACTGCACCTTGCCGGTGTTGATCTGGCTGAGGTCCCACGGGCCGGTCCACAGCATGCCGATGTGGCCGGAGGCGAACACACCCGTGTAATTGTCGCTGCCGTTGTCGAGGTAGATCGCGTTCTGCTTGGCCAGCGTCTGCAGGAGCGTGAGCGCCTTGACGCCGGCGGGTGAGTCGAACGCGGCCTGCTTGCCGTCGGCGCTGAGGATCGAGCCGCCGGCCTGCCACAGCATCGCCCAGAACCGCCAGACCGTGTCCTCGCTCGCGTCGTTCACGTACGCCCAACCGAACTGCTTCTTCGACGGGTTGGTCAGCTTCAGCGCCGCGTTCTCGAAGTCCTGCCACGTCCAGTTGGCGGTGGGCGGCGAGATGCCTGCCTGCTGAAAGAGCTTCTTGTTGTAGACGAGCGCGAGGTTGTCGATCAGCGCGGGGATGCCGATGATCTTGCCGTTGACGGTGGCGACGTTGCGCGCTGCCTGCCAGAAGTCGGTCCAGTTCCAGGAGGGGCTCTTGACGTACTTGCTCAGGTCGACCGTCGTCGGGTTGGTGGCGATGTTCGCCGCCCACGAGCCGTACAGGTAGGAGATGTCGGGCGGCTTGCCGCCGGCGATCGCGGCGAGCACCTTCTGCAGCGCGTAGTCGGAGTTGCCGTAGAACTGCGGCGTCACCGTGATGTTCTTGTGCGTCGCGTTGAACTCCTGGGTCAGCTTCTTGATCGCTGTCGCTTCGACGTCGGTGTAGCCGTGCCAGATCGTGATGTTCACGTGGCCGCCGGAGCTGGTGTTCGAGGACGAGCCGCCACCTGAGCTGCTGCTGGACCCACCGCAGCCGACCACCACCATGGCGCACACGACAATCAACAGGATTAGGCGCTTCATCTTCTACCTCCCGTCAGCTCATGGCAGGACGACGGATCGGGTCAGGTGCAGAGGATTGTCCGGATCGAGGCCGCGTGACTGCGCCAGCGCCACCGCTGTTCGCTGGAGCGTCACGAGCTCGGCCATTGGGTCGGCCCGGGGCTCCTGGACGGTGGCGCCGGTGGCGCGGATCGCTTCGACGAGGTCGCGGTCGGCAGTTGCGTCGGTCAGGAACCAGACCAGGGTGTTCGAACCCGCAACGCTGATCGGGCCATGGCGGTACTCCATCGCGGGGTAGGCCTCGGTCCAGGCGCCGGCCGCCTCGCGGAACTTGAGTGCGGCCTCGGAGGCAAGCCCGACGGTCCAGCCGTGACCGAGGAACACGAAGTGATCGAAGTCGGAGGGGTCGTGCGGCAGTGGCTGCTCGACCGCTGTTTGCGCGTCGGCGATCGCAGGCGCGATGTCCTCTCCGAAGCCGGCGCGCATCAGCGCGAGCGTCGCGGTGGCGAACCGGGTCTGCACGATCGAGGTCTCGTCGGCGAAGGGAAGGAGAACGGCATCGGTGGCGCTCCCGACGATCGGAAGGTCGGACTCCGTCGAGATCGCCAGCGAGCGCGTGCCGGCCGGCAGGGCGTCGAGTGCCCGGATCACCTCGGTCGTCGTGCCCGAGCGCGAGATCGCCACGACGACGTCATAGGGGCGGTGGTCGGGCATCTCGGAGGCGACGAACGCGTCCGTCTCGCCGAGGCCGCGCGACTCGCGGATGCTCGCGACCGCCTGGGCGATGTAGTACGAGGTTCCGCAGCCGATGACCGCGACCCGCTCACCGGTGGCGGGGAGCTTCGGCGCGACCGTATCGATGGTCGCGACGGCCTGCTGCCACGTCTCCGGTTGGCTGGCGATCTCGCGCAGGGTGACGTTCACTTGTGCGCAATATATGTCTCATGTGCACACGATGCAACATCCAGCTTGCGCGATACGCCGGTTCGGTGCATAGACTCGCGGTGCGATGCAGCAATCAGAGCGGCTTGGCGCGATCCTCGAGCGCCTGTCGGCCGACGGGAGCGTCAGCGTGGCCGAGATCGCGACCTCGCTCGACGTTTCCGCGGCGACGATCCGCCGCGACCTGCGTCTGCTGGAGAGCCAGCACCTGCTCGGGCGCACGCACGGTGGCGCTGTCCCGCAGGGCGTGCTCTACGAGCTGCCGCTGCGGTATAAGTCGACGCGCCAGTCGCGGGAGAAGCTGCGGATCGCGCGGGAGGCGGCGAGCCGCGTCCTCGAGGGGTGGGCCATCGGCCTGACCGGGGGCACGACGACCACCGAGGTGGCGCGCGTGCTCGTCGATCGCTCCGAGCTCACGATCGTGACGAACGCGCTGAACATCGCCTCGGAGCTGGCGGTCCGGCCCAACCTGAAGCTGGTCGTCACCGGCGGCGTGGCCCGCTCGCAGTCGTATGAGCTGGTCGGGCCGATCGCCGAGGCGAGCCTTGAGGGGCTCAACCTGGACATGGTGTTCCTGGCCGTCGATGGGATCTCGCCGCGCGCCGGCCTCACCACCCATCACGAGATCGAGGCCCACACCAATCGCGCGCTGCTCGACCGCTCCGACCAGGTGACGGTCGTGGCGGACAGCTCGAAGATCGGGAAGGTCGCGTTCGCCCAGATCTGCCAGTTGGGAGACGTCGACGAGCTGATCACCGACGTCGGCGCCGACCGCGACGCCATCGCCGCGATCGAGGAGCAGGGCGTCCGGGTGACGACGGTCTAGCTGGGCTCTGCCGCGGCTGGCGAGTCGGTGCGCGGGCCGTGCCAGGCGGGTCGGCGAGTCGATCCCGCCCGGATGCCCGCTGGCATCAGCTCGCCATGGGCCTCGATCAGCTCGTCGACCATGTCCCGTATCTGCGCAATGGTGAGCGTGGCGCCGGCGTTGGGGTCGAGCATCACGGCCTGGTAGACGTGGTCGCGCCGCTCCTCGAGCGCCGCCCACATCGTCAGCTCGGCGACGTTCACGAACGTCTTGTTGAGCGCTGCGCACTGCGGCGGGAGCTTGCCCACGGCGATTGGGTGAACGCCGTCACCGTCGACCCAGCACGGGACTTCGACGCAGCAGCCCTCGGGAAGATCGTCGATCAGCCCGTCGTTGCGGACATTTCCATACTCGAGCCGCTTCATGCCGGTGACGAACGAGTGGATGTAGCGCGGCGCCAGCTCGCCCTCGTGTTCGATGGGGATCGTTTCGCCGTCTGCGAGCGCTGCGCGGGTCTGTTTGTACTCCTCGAGGTTCTCGAGCGAGCGGCGGATGTACTCGTCGACCGGGATCCGGTAGCGCTCGATCTGGTCGTCGTGGTGCATGAACCACGGCACGTACTCGGCGCTGTGCTCGCTCGACTCCGTGGGAAAGAAGCCGAACTGGCGGTAGAGCTCGATCCTGACCCGCCGGCCAAGGCCCTCGGGGTCGTGTTGGACCGCCTCGTCGAGCAGGGGATACAGGCTCTCGCCATCGCGCTCGAACCGCAGCACGAACGCCTGGTGGTTGAGGCCGGCGGTGAAGAAGTCGATCTCGGGCTCGGGGATGCCGACGAGCTCCGCGAGCTGCTCGTGCGTGTTCTGCACCGAGTGGCAGAGGCCGATCGCATTCGCCAGCGGTGTGCCCTCCCACACCGACCATGGGAGCATCGCCATCGGGTTCGCGTAGTTCAGCAGCGTGGCGGTCGGGCACAGCTCGACCATGTCCTCCGCGATCGCGTTGAGCACGGGGATCGTGCGGAGACCACGCATCACGCCACCGACGCCGATCGTGTCGCCGATCGTCTGCCTGAGTCCGTACTTCTTCGGGATCTCGAAGTCCCTGAGGGTGGCGTCGAACCCGCCGACCTGGATCTCGTTGACCACGTAGTCAGCGCCGTCGAGCGCGGCTCGGCGGTCGAGGTGGCTCTTGACCTCGAAGTGCGCCCCGGTCTGCCGGTTCGTGTACTTGGCGATCTGCTCGGCGGTGTCGAGCCGCTCCTCGTCGATGTCGTGGAGCGTGATCGTCGTGCCGGCCAGCTCTGGGAACTCGCTCATGTCGGCCAACAGGATCCGGGTGAACTCGACGCTCCCGGCGCCGATCAGCGTGATGTTCGTCATGATCGAGATTGTTCTACTTGGGCGTCAAATGCGCAAGATCGCTCGCCGGACATCCGGCGGCACAGGGCGAGTGGGAGATAAGGCGCCATATTGGAGCCTTATCTCCCACACGGTGCCGGCGCGAAAGCGGCAGCTAACCCGAGCCGTCCCGCGACGCCCGCCACACGCGCTCGGCGGTCATCGGCAGCCGGCGCATGCGGACGCCACCGGTCGCGTGGGCGATCGCGTTCGCGACCGCGGCGGGGACGCCGACAACGGGTGCCTCGCCGACGCCCTTGGCGCCGAACGGGCCGTCGGGCGCGGGCACCTCGACGATCTCCGTGTCGATCCAGGGCGTGGTCCCTGCGGTCGGCATTGCGTAATCGACCAGAGTCCCGGTTGACAGCTGGCCGTGGCTGTCGTGGACGAGCTCCTCGAGCAGGGCCCAGCCAAGACCCTGGGTGGCCCCGCCGCGCATCTGGCCCTCCACGAGCGCAGGGTTCAGGGCGCGGCCGACGTCCTGGGCGATGACATGGCGCAGCACCGTGACCGCACCGGTGTCTGGATCGACGCGGACGTGGGACAGATGCGCCGCGGACTGGGGCGCCTGCGACGGGGCGACGCGTCCGTGGCCCTCGACAGGGGGATAGGGGCTCCCGAAGCGCAGGATCTTCCCCGCGATCTCCTTGATCGGCATCGCCTTGCCGGGAACGCCGCGGGGCTGGACGCTGGCGTCGACGATCTCGAGGTCCTCGGGTGAGATCTCGAGCTCCTCGGCGGCGACGCGGAGCAACCCCTCGCGCGCTTCCACGGCGGCGCGCTCGACCGCCCGGCCGACCGTGTAGGTGATCTTGCTGCCGCCGCTCGTTCCCGCGTACGGCGCGGTCGATGTGTCCGCGTTCACGACGCGCACCAGCGACGGGTCGACGCCGAACGCGGCGGCGGCGATCGTGGCGAACCCGGTCTCGACCCCGGTCATGTCGGCGGCCCCGGTAATCACGGTCAGCCGGCCGTCGGAGTCGAGCCGGCACACCGCGGCGGCGGGCTCGTAGCCGCCCGGCCACCAGCCGATCGACGCCCCGATCCCCTCGCCGGCGGGCAGCTCGGAGCGCTGCGACCACAGCTCGTGCGCCTGCACCCGCTCGAGGCAGGCGCGGGCGCCGAACACCGGAAACGTCTGCCCCGACACCGCCCGGTCGCCCTCGCCGGCGACGTTGCGCAACCGCAGCTCGAGGGGATCCACCCCCAGTCGCACAGCGAGCTCGTCAACCAGAGACTCGACCGCGAACGCCGCGGGCGGCGCGGTGGGCGCGCGGTAGGCCCCGAACGTCACGCGGTTGGTGGCGACGCCGAGCCCGGTCAGCTCGTGGGCCTGCCACGTGTAGGGGCCGGCGGAGAGCATCGCTGCGATCGACTCGACGCCGAAGTCCTCGGTCATGCCACGGTCGACGACCACCCGCGCCCGAACTCCGGTGAGGGTCCCGTCCGAGCGAGCACCGGCCTCGAGCTCCAGGATCTGCGCCCCGGCGGGATTCGTCGCCTGCATGTCCTCGCTGCGCGTCATGGCCAGGCGGACCGGCTGGCGGGTGACTAGCGCGGCGGCGACCACGAGCGGCTCGACGATCATCATCTTGCCGCCGAAGGCGCCGCCGAGCGTGGTGGTCCGCACCCGGACGCGCTCGACCGGGAGGCCGAACAGCTCGGCCATCGAGCCCCGCGTCGCGAACGGGGCCTGGGTGGCGCTGTGGATCACGAGCTCGCCGTCGGGCTCGAGCCAGGCGGCGGCGACCTGCGGTTCGAGGTAGCCCTGGTACATCCAGGGGGTGGTGAACGTCCCGCGCACGACGACCTCGCTCGCGGCGAGCGCGGCGTCGATGTCGCCGTTCGCGAGCCGGGCGCTGCTCAGCACGTTCTCGGACACCTTCTCCTCGTCGCCGATGCCGCCCGCCGCGACGGAGGCGTGGGCGTCGCCGATGTCCGATCCCTCGCCTCCGGCGCGTTCGAACACGCGCGCCCGGGGTGAGTCCGGGCGCACCGCCGCGGCAAGGTCGAGCACCGGCTTGAGCGGATCGAGCACGACCTCGACGAGGTCCACGGCGTCCTCCGCCACGGCCTCGCTGTCCGCAACGACGATCGCCACCGGCTGTCCGGCGTAGACGACCTCCTCGCGGGCGAGCGGCTCGTACATCCGGCCCGGACCCGTGGCGGCGAGCGGCAGGTCCGCGGCGGTCAGGACGGCGACGACGCCGGACACCGCCCGCGCCTCGTCGGTCCGCACTGCGACGATCCGTGCGTGAGACTCGTGGGCGAGCACCAGCCGGGCGTGGAGCAGCCCGCGGACGTCGAGGTCGGCCGCGAACCGGGTAGTCCCTCGTACCTTGGGCTCTGAATCACGACGGGGAACGGCCACGCCAATCGCTGTCATCCCGGCAACCTAGCATTCCGGACTCATGGGTCCGGAACGCGCCACGAGACGAGACTTCGCCGCCGACGAGGAGCTGCTCACCGGGGTCCTGCGTGAGGTGATCGAGACCGGCGAGGGTACGGTCGCGCTCGAACTGCTCGACGCGGCGGTGGCGCTGGGACGCGCCGCGCGGCGCGGGGAAACCGACGCCGCCGACCGCCTGGCGGCGCTCACCGGGTCGCTGGAGCTGGAGCAGCTCGAGATGCTCGTGCGCTCCCTCACCCGCTGGTTTCAGCTCGTCAACCTGGCCGAGGACAACGAGCGCGTGCGCCGGCTGCGGGCGCGCGACGCCGAGAGTGAGGCGCCGCGCGTGGGCTCGCTGCGCGACGCGGTCAGCCGGATCGCGGCGGACGGCACGAGCGCCACCCAGATGCAGCGGCTGCTTGACCGCTCCGAGCTGCGGCTCGTCATGACCGCGCACCCCACCGAGTCCCGGCGGCGGACCACGATCGACAAGCTGGCCCGCGTGTTCGGCGTGCTCCGCGAGCTCGACGAGGTGCTCACGGCGCACCCCGCCGACGCCCGCCGGCGACTGCTCGCCACGACGCAGGAGCTGTGGGGATCCGAGGACCTGCGCGCGTCGTCGCTGAGCGTGAGCGACGAGGTCAGGGGCGGCCTGATCCACTTCGCCGGCACGCTCGCGGACGTGGTTCCGCGCGTCTACCGCGACCTCGAGGAGGCGCTCGCCGAGTTCTATCCGGCCGGGACGCCGACGGTGCCACCGCTGCTCACCTTCGGCTCGTGGATCGGCGGCGACCGCGACGGAAACCCCTACGTCACCCCGACCACCACGGTTCAGGCGCTGGAGTTGATGCGCGAGCAGGCGCTGCGACTGGTCGAGGCGCGCGTCGAGCTGCTCGGCGGTCGGCTGTCGCTGTCCGAGCGGCTCACCGGTCCGGCGCACGGGCTCGACCCGATCCTCAAGGCCGGCGCCGACCGCTTTCCCGCTCTGGCCGAGCGGCTGGAGACGATCAACGCCGGCGAGCCGTACCGGCGCGCGCTGACGTTCATCCGCGAGCGGGTCAGGGCCACCGCCCGCCGGGCCCCCGACGGCTACGCGCGGCCCGCGGAGCTGCTCGCCGATCTGCGCGTCGTCGAGCGATGCCTGCTCGACGGCTCGGGGTCGCTGACCGCGGGGGGTGACCTGCATGACGTGATCCGCCAGCTCGAGGTGTTCGGCTTTCACTACGCCAAGCTCGACATTCGCGAGCACGTCAAGGTCCATCGCCGCTCGCTGCATGAGGTGTACGAGAGGCTCGGGGTCTGCCCGGACTACGCGGCACTCGGAGCGCAGGCGCGGATCGAGCTGCTGTGCACGACGATCGCGGATCGGCGGCCGCTGATCCCGGCGAACGCCAGTGGCTTCTCGGACGGAACACGCGAGACGATCGAGACGTTCCGGATGCTCGCCGAGACCCTCGGAGGCGCCAATCAGGAGACGGTCGAGAGCTACATCGTCTCCGGGACCGAGGGCCCGGCCGACCTGCTCGAGGTCCTGCTGCTGATGAAGGAAGCGGGCCTGTGCGATGCCGGGGGCGGATCGGCCCGGCTGCGGATCGTCCCCCTGTTCGAGGCGGGGGCCACGCTCGCGGCGGCACCGCAGACGATGAGCACCCTGCTTGCGACGCCCGTCTACCGCGCGGCGCTCCGGGCCGTCGGCGACGAGCAGGAGATCATGATCGGCTACTCCGACTCGAACAAGGACGTCGGATACGTGGCATCGGGGTGGGCGGCGTATTGGGCTCAGGTCCAGCTCTCCGAGGTCCTGCGTAGGCACGGTGTGACGTGGCAGTTCTTCCACGGTCGCGGCGGCGCGGTCGGTCGCGGCGGTGGCCGGACCAACGACGCGATCCTGGCGCTCCCGGCGGGCACCGTCGGCGGCAGGCTGAAGATGACCGAGCAGGGCGAGGTGCTGAGCGCCAAGTACGCCGTACCCGAGATCGCGCACCGCGAGCTCGAGCTCGCCGCGAGCGCCACGCTCGGCACCGGCATCGCGCGCGAACACGCCCGCCGAAACGTGTTCGAGGACGTGCTGGAGCAGATGGCCCGGGACTCCGAGGCCGTCTACCGCACGATCGTGCACGACGACCCCGCCTTCGTGCGGTTCTTCGAAAACGTCACCCCGGTGCAGGAGATCTCGCGGCTGCGCCTCGGGTCGCGGCCCGCCCGGCGTTCGGGCGCCGCCGGAATCGACGACCTGCGTGCGATTCCCTGGGTGTTCTCGTGGACCCAGGCGCGGATCGTGCTGCCGGCATGGCTCGGCCTGGGGACGGCGCTCAAGAACGCCCGCGAGCGCCACGGCCTGGAGTTGCTGCGCGAAATGGAGCGCGAGTGGCCGTTCTTCACCACGCTGCTCTCCAACGCCGAGATGGCGTGCGCCAAGGCCGACATCGGGATCGCGGAACGCTACGTCCAGCTGTGGGACGACGCCGCCGTCCGCGAGCGGATCTGGCAGCCGCTCGCGGCGGAGTTCGAGCGAACGATTCGCGAGCTGGTCACGATTCACGGCGCGCGACGGCTGCTCGACCGCGAGCCGGTGCTCCAGGCCTCGATCGACCGCCGCAACCCGTTGGTCGACCCGCTCTCGTTCGTCCAGATCGAGCTGCTGCGGCGGCTGCGCGCCGGTGGCGAGGAGCCCGACGAGGAGCTCAGACGGGTCAGCCTGCTCACGATCAACGGAATCGCCAGCGGCCTACGGAATACTGGCTGAGCGACATGCCCTCATCCGATCCCGACGGACGGCCGTTCACCGGCGCGCAGCTCGACCGGGCCAGCACCGAGCGCAAGGACAGCCAGCTCGTCGAGCAGCTGCACGAGGACCCGGCCGCCCGCGCGATCCCAGCGGGCAGAGATGGCGTGCTCGTGACGAGCAACGGGGCCGGGGCGCTCCTGCGCAGCCCGGTCGACGCCGCGAACCATCAGGAGCCGATCCTGCTGGGCCTCGACGAGCGCGGTGCCGGGCTATTCGCGCTCGACCTCGACGCCCTGCCCGTGGCCAGCCGCGAGGAGCTGGCGGCCGGCGCGAAGCTGGTCTCGCTGCGCGAGGCGGGCACGTCGCTTCCGCACGAGGAGGCGGGTCTGGCCGCCTACGTGACCGCTCTGCTGAACTGGCACCGCCACCACCGTTTCTGCGCCAACTGCGGCGCGGCCACCGAGATGGAGGAGGCGGGCTACGCGCGGCGCTGTCCCGTGTGCGGCACACACCACTTCCCGAGGACCGACCCGGTCGTGATCATGACCGTCTCGCACGGCGACCGGCTGCTGCTGGGGCGCCGGGCGGGTTGGCCGTTCCCTCGCTTCTCGGTGCTCGCCGGATTCGTCGCCGCCGGGGAGTCCGCGGAGGAGGCAGTCGTCCGCGAGGTGCAGGAGGAGTCCGGGATCGTGGCCCGGGCTCCGGCGTTCGTCAGCTCGCAGCCGTGGCCGTTCCCGTCATCGCTGATGCTGGGTTTCGATGCCGTCGCGGATGGGGGAGAGCCGCGCGCGAGCGACGACGAGCTCGAGGAGGTGCACTGGTTCAACCTCGATGACGTGCGGGCCGCCACCAGAGAGCAGAACTCAGATCTTCGCCTGCCTCCACCCGTCTCGATCGCCAGGTTTCTGGTCGAACGCTGGGTAGAGCGCCGCGACCGGGACGTCCGATACTGAGCAGTACGGCGATTACCAGATAGTTGCCTGAGCAAATAGTCGCGTCCATTACAGTGAGCGCATGCTTGCGTTGAGTCGCTGGTGCATCGCGCATCGCCGCTGGGTGATCATCGGGTGGATCGTGGTCGCGATCGCCACCACGGTGATCGCGAGCGCCGTGGGGCGCAACTACGCCACAAACTTCAGTCTTCCGAACACCGAGTCGACCCGCGTCCAGAATCTCCTGAACCAGGAGTTCAAGTCACGGAGCGGCGACGTCGACACGATCGTCTGGCAGTACAGCGGCGGGTCGGCCAGCTCGGCGCACGTCCGCAGCGCAATCGAGCCGTTGCTCGCGAAGGTGCAGAAGATGCCGCACGTGGTGGGCGTCTCGAGCCCGTACAGCTCGGCGGGCGCCGCCCAGGTCTCGAAGGACGGCCGCACCGCGTTCGCGGTCGTCGATTACGACAAGCGCGCCAACCTGCTCCCCGACACGACCGGCAAGCCGGTGCTCGACGCGATCGACAAGATCAACGTCCCCCGCCTCAAGGTCGCCGCCGGCGGCCAGGTGATCGAGCAGGCCGAGGGCTTCAGCATCGGTCCGGCCACCGGCGTTGGCGTGATCGCGGCGCTCCTGATCCTGCTGCTGACGTTCGGATCGCTGATCGCGGCCGGAATGCCGCTGATAACAGCGGGCTTCGGGCTGATCACGGGGATCGGTCTGATCGGGCTGGCCACCCACATCACCGACATGTCCAGCGTCGCGCCGGAGTTGGCGGTGATGATCGGGCTCGGGGTGGGTGTCGACTACGCGCTGTTCATCGTCACGCGCTTCAAGGAGAACTACGGCCGGGTGGGCGACATCACCGAGGCCGTCAACCAAGCAATGGACACCTCGGGCCGCGCGATTTTGCTCGCGGGCACCACGGTGATCATCGCCCTGCTCGGCATGTTCGCCACCGGGATCAACTTCCTGTACGGCCTGGCGGTCGCCTCGGTGCTGGCCGTGCTGCTGGTGCTGGTGGCGTCGCTGACGGTGCTTCCGGCCATGCTCTCTCGCTTCGGTCATCGGTTCGTGCGCCCGACGCGGCGCGAGCGCCGGCGGGCGGCCAAGGGCGAGGCACCGCGGGAGTCGAGCTGGCGGCGCTGGAGCATCACCGTGCAGTCGCATCCGCGGCCGCTCGCGGCGCTGTCGCTGGCATTCATGGTGGTGTGCCTGCTCCCGGTGTTCGGGCTGCGGCTGGACACCAGCGACGCCGGAAACGATCCGCACGACAAGAGCACCTACAAGGCATTCACGCTGCTCGCCGACGGCTTCGGCGCGGGCTTCAACGGTCCGCTCACGGTCGCCGTGGAGATGCCGCAGGGCGCGAGTCAGGCGTCGCAGCTCGCGACCGTGCGCGCAGCCGTCCAGAAGACTCCGGACGTTGTGGTGGTCACCTCGCCGCGCGTCTCGCCGTCGGGCAACGTCGCGGTGATGCAGGCCTATCCGCGGACCGCTCCGCAGGACCAGGCGACGACCGATCTCGTCAACCACCTCAGACACGACGTGCTGCCACCGATCAGCAAGGCGACCGGCACGACCGCGCTGGTGGGCGGTTTCACCGCAGGCTCGATCGACTTCTCGAACGTGCTGGCGGGCAAGCTGCCCCTGTTCATCGGGCTCGTCGTCGTGCTCTCGGCGCTGCTGCTGTTCGTGATCTTCAGATCGCTGGTGATCCCGGTGCAGGCCGCCGTCATGAACCTGCTCAGCATCGGCGGCGCGCTCGGCGCCACCGTCGCCCTGTTCCAGAACGGCTGGTTCGCCAACGTACTCGGCGTCGACAAGGGGCCGATCGAACCCTGGATCCCGGTGCTCATGTTCGCGGTTGTGTTCGGTCTCTCCATGGACTACGAGGTGTTCCTGATCTCCCGGATCCGGGAGGAGTGGGTCCGCCACGGCGACGCCAGGCAGGCGGTTGCCGACGGCATCGCCTTCACGGGCAAGGTGATCAGTGCCGCCGCGGCGATCATGGTCTGCGTGTTCCTGTCGTTCATGCTCGGCGACGAGCGCGCGGTCAAGGAGTTCGGCTTCGGCCTCGCCGCCGCGGTGTTCCTCGATGCGCTCGTGGTGCGGTGCGTCATGCTCCCGGCGGTGCTCGAGATCCTCGGGCCGACGACCTGGAAGCTGCCGAAGTGGCTCGACGCGCGGATGCCGCACATCAACATTGAGGGCTCCGAGGCGGTCGGCGCCCGGGCGCAGCGGACCGCGGTGGCCGAGGCGGCGCCCGAGGAGCGCCAACCCGAGCCCGTCCCGTAGCCGGAAAGCCACGCTAGCCGGGAGCCGCGGCGGGCTTCGGCCGGGGGCCGACCGAGAGCCCGACGAGCCTGCCCAGGGCCACGAGCAGGACCAGTCCGAGGCCCGCGACCAGGTACGCGGCGCGTGGCGAGAACAGGGCGGTGAGGGCACCGCCGAGCAGGATTCCGACGCCGGGGGCGATCGCGGCCAGCGCCTCGAGGACGGCCGCAGCGCGTGTGCGGTACGCCTCGTCGACGAGCTGGTGCAGAAGCGTCTCGACGGACGCCCACTGGGTGCCGTTGCCGGTTCCCCCCAGCACGCTCGCGGCGCACGCCACGGCCAGCGAGGGTGCGACCGCGGTGCCGAGATAGCCGACCGCCACTGCGCCGGTCGAAACCAAGATCATCGTCTGGCCGACCCGGCGGGCCAGACGGACCTGGATCGCCGAGCCGATCGCGATCCCGACGCCCCAGGCCGCCAGGATCGCGGCGTACGCACCCGGTCCCGCGTGCAGGGAGACGGTGGCGTACACGACGGTGACGGGCACCACCAGGTAGAAGAACACGAACGCCAGGCCCTCGCCGACGATCAGCGCGCGGAGCGCGGGGCGCCCCGCGATGTAGCGCAGCCCATCGCGCACCCGGCTCCGGGCGCTGCCGTGCTCGGCCGAATCGATCGCCGTCGCCGTCCGCAGACCGGGTGCACGCAGCACGAGCACCGTCGCCATCGCGAACGAGATGGCATCGATGACGAGCGCCGTCGAGGAGCCGAACACCTCGACCGCGACGCCGGCCAGCGCAGGCCCGGCGATCATCGCCGCTGCGAGTGCGATGTTGAACGCCGCCTTGCCCTCGGGGAGCAGGTCGTGCGGCACGAGCGTCGCCGCGCTCGCCGAGCGGGTGACGGTGCGCGCGGCAAACGCGAGCGTCGCGTCGAGGAACGCGAGGGCCACGATCGGTACGAGACCAGCGTTGTGTACCAGCGCCGCGAGGGCCAGGAACAGCCCGCACTCGACCGCGTACAGGACGGGCAGGAGCTGTCCCGGGGCGCGCCGATCGATCCGTGCCACCACGACCGGCCCCACCAGGCCAGGCAGGAACTGGGAGGCGAGGAACAGCAGTGCCGTGGCCCATGCCGACCCGGTCGTGGCCAGGACCACGACGGCCAGGGCCAACGTCCCGACGACGTCGCCGGCGCGGTTGATCACATACGAGACGAGCAGCGCTCGGAACTCCGGTACGCGCAGCGATGCGCGGAGTCCCCTCAATGCGGGTGCGTTCTCACGAGGCCCACGAGCTCAGGCCGCGATCACGTGGGCACGGGGCCGGGCGAGCTCGCGGATCCGCTGCTCGAGCGCGAGCTCAGCCTCGAAGTCGTATTCCTCGGTATGTGCGAAGGCCATCTGCTCGCGCTCGAGAATCCCGGCGAACAGCTCGACGTAGGTGGCGTCGAGCTGGGTTCCGGCGACGCGGCGCAGCTCCGCGATCGCCTCGGGGGGCGAGACCGGCGTGCGATAGGTGTCGCGCGCGGTCATCACGTCGTAGACGTCGCCCACCGAGATCATCCGGGAGAGCATCGGGATCTGGTCGCCGGGCAGTCGGTGCGGATAGCCGGCCCCGTCGATCCGCTCGTGGTGGGCGAGGATGATGTCGGCGATCTCCTCGAGGCCCTCGACCCGACGCACCAGGTCAGCGCCGTTCTGGGGGTGGTCGCGGATGATCGCCCAGTCCTCGTTGGAGAGCTTGCCTTCGGCGAACAGGATCCGGTCCGGGAACGCGAACTTGCCGATGTCGTGCAGCAGGGCGGCGGTGTGCACGGTCCGCTGTTCCTCCTCCGTGCAACCGGCCTCCTTCGCGATCGCGTGCGCGTAGCGCGCGACCGCCGCCGAGTGGCGAGCGGTGAACTGGTCGCGCAGCGACAGCGTGCGCACCATCGTGACGAGCACGCCAACCTGCAGCGAAGCCAGCTGGAGCGTTCGTTCCTCCAGCGCCTGACGCCTCTGCTGTGAGCTGAGCAGCTCGGCCAGCAGCGCGTAGAAGGCTCCGAGCAGCCCCAACGAGAGCAACAGTGACGGCGGACCGGCCCGGATGTAGAGCGTGGCCAGCGCCCCGGCCACGAAGTTGGGCGCCGCGATCCAGGGGAGCGCCGGCAGGTAGTTCTCGACGATCTGCGACTGGATCCGGGGGCCGCCGTGAATCCGGATCCAGACGGCGGCGAGGATGAAGTTGATCAGGTTGGCGATGCTGATCGCGCCGACCACGACGAGCGCGAACCAGGCGCTGCCGGCGTCGAGGCCGGCGTCGGCTGCGAAGCGGATGATCAGGCCGCCGATCAGCACGCTGACCGACATGCCGAGGTTCCACATCAGTGCGACGCGACGGTGCTCGATCCGCCAGCCGTCGCTGATCACGGCATCGAGGATCCGTGACATGAAGGTGATCGCGACGGCCGGCGCGGGGCCGAGCAGGGCCATCGCCAGGCCGACGATCGTCAGCCCGGCCGAGAGCCGCATCCGACCGGTGCGGGCATGGACACGGTCGCCGAGGACCCCCAGGACCGCGAGCGTCACGAAAAGCCAAAACGGCCGCCAGTCGCTCGCCCTCGAACTGATCGCCGTTCCGGCGATCGTCACGGACAGAAGCGCGGCGGCCGTCCATTTGACAGCTCCCGTTGGCGCAGGACGCACAGGGAACTATCGGCTCAGCCTCCCGAAGTCTTGATCGTTCCGAAGTGGAAAGGGGAGGTTTGCGGCGGTTTCGGTGACTAAATGCTCCAGTGCATCATGGTGGCGCTCCTCGCCGCGGGGGCGGCGTCCGGTGGTCACGGGCAGCAGCTATGCCTCCTGTTTCGGGGAGGACGACTGTCGTAGCCACCGGACGCCACGGATGTGGACGATCGTTCTATGCAGACACGCGGGCCTCCTGGACGGGCCGTCCGGCCGGTGTCGACTCCGCTCGCGGACGCGCGTGTCCGTGTGACCGAGACGGCCGGCGCCCGGGCAGCCACTCGAGCCAGCGCGGCAGGTACCAGGCGCGGTCGCCGAGCAGCGCGAGTGTCGAGGGCAGGAGCACGCCGCGGATGATCGTGGCGTCGATCAGGATCGCGGCGGCGAGGCCGACGCCCATCTGCTTGAACTCGATCAGGCTGAGCGTCCCGAAGATCGCGAACACGCCAACCATCACGAGCGCAGCAGCGGTGACGACGCCGGCGGTGCTGCGGACGCCCTTGATCGCCGCATCGCGCGCGCTGAGCCCGGTGTCGTAGGCCTCCCGGACGCGGCTGAGGATGAACACGTGGTAGTCCATCGAGAGCCCGAACAGGACCACGAACAGGAACAGCGGCAGCCACGAGGTGATTTCGCTCTTGCCCTGGAAGCCGAGCAGGCTCTGGAAGTGACCGTCCTGGAAGACGAACACGAGCAAGCCGTACGCGGCGGCCACCGAGAGCAGGTTGAGCGCGATCGCCTGGAACGGGATCACGATCGACCGGAACGTGAGCAGGAGCAGCAGGAACGCCATCCCGAGCACGAACGCGAACACGATCGGGAGGTGCGAGTTCATCGTCGAGTTGAAGTCGACGGTGCCGGCGGTGTCGCCGGTCACCCCAGCCTCGACCCCGCCGACGGCGCCGATGGTTGTCGGCACGAGCGCGCGCACCCTGGCCAGCGCCGCATCGGAGGTGGCGTTGGTGCCATTGCCCGCCAGCGGGATTGAGATCGTCTCGACGCGGTGATCCGAGCTCTGCTGGACGCTGATCGGGTGCAACAGGCCGGGCGTCCGTCCCGCCTCAGCGATCAGCTCCGACACGCCGCGTTGCACCTGCCGGGCGCGGACGTCGTTGGCCAGCACGCCAACCACTGCAGGCTGCGGGCCGCCAGGGAATGCCTTCTGAATCCTGTTGTAGGTGTGCATGATCGGGAGATCGCGCGGAAGCTCGGACGCCCCCGGCAGCGAGGTGTGCATGCTCAGCACGGGCAGCGCCAGCGCGACCAGCGCGAGCGTCGAAAGCGTCGCCGCGAGACGCGGCTTGCGCGTGACCGCTCCGAGCACAACGCCCCAGATCCGTGAGTCGCCGGCGTCCGATCGACGGAGCCGGTGCAGCACCGGGATCTTGCCCTTGTCCACCTTGCGCCCGAGCGCGCTGAGCAGCGCGGGGAGCACGGTCAGCGACCCGACGACCGCCACGGCCACGACCATGATCGTGCCGACGGCGAACGACGTGAACACCCGCGAGCCGGCGAAGAACATCCCCGCCATCGCGACGATCACGGTCAGGCCACTCACCATGATCGCGTGACCCGAGGTGGCGGCGGCCGCATTGATCGCCGCAGCGTCACCCGCTCCCGCCGCGCGCTCCTCGCGCTCACGCCGCACGTAGAACAGCGAGTAGTCGACGCCGACGGCGAGTCCGATCAGCAACACCACCGAGCTGACCGCGGCGTCCATCGGCAGCAGCTGGGAGATGAGCCCGACCAGGCCCAGCGTGGCGCCGACCGCGGACAGCCCGAGCAGCATCGGAAGACCCGCCGCCACCAGCGCTCCGAACGCCAGCAGCAGGATCAGCAGCGTGATCGGCAGCGACAGCCGCTCAGCCCGGGAGAAGTCGTCGCCGAGCGATTTGTTGAGGGCCTTGTTGGCGCTGGCCTCGCCGAACTCCTCGATCCGAAGTGAAGGGTGGGCCTTTTGCGCACCCGCGGTGGCCGCCAGCAGCTTGTCGACGTCGCCCTTCTTCTTCAGCTCGAGCGTGACCAGCGCCGAGCGCCCGTCCTTGGAGACGCCGCCGCTCTGGCCGGGCTGCCCGGGTGCGTGGACGTCCTCGACGTCCTTGACGTGCGAGACCCGTGCGGTCACGTCGCGGACCGCGGCTCTGAATGCGGGACTGCTTGCGCTCTGGCCGTGACGGCCCTGGACGAGGACCGTCTCGCTCTGGGACTGCGGCAGATGCGCGCGCAGGAACGTGTCCGTCCGGCCCGACTGTCCGTTGCCCTCGTTGTCGTCCGTCTTGGTCCCCAGCGCGCCGCCGACGGCCGCGGCGATCACCACGAACACGAACCAGCCGATGATCGCGCGCTTGCGGTGGCGGGCGCTCCAGGCTCCCGCACGTGCCGCGATGTTTCCTTTACCCATGGTGTCCTAGCTCCTCCAGATGAGTGGTTTGCAGGCACCCGGGAAGGTCTCAGCGTCGCGGCTCGGTGATAAGGACGAAAGCTGGCGTCAGGGGGTGGGGAAAACCCGAAACCCGCTTCGCCGGAAAGCTCCATTGCGCGCCGCGCGCGCGGTGGCCATCCTTATCGCATGCAGCAACTCGCGCTGACCATCGCCCGACGCCCGATCACCCGGGACTGCTGGCGGGAGACGACCTACCTGGTCGTCTCGTTCATCACGGGTCTGATCGGCTTCATCGTCATCGTGACCGGCGTGTCGGTGGTCGCCGGCCTCGCGATCCTGATCATCGGGATCCCCTTGGCCGTGCTGCTCGTGCACTTCGACCGGTGGTGGTGCGGGAGCGACCGAGCGCTCGCCGCGTTGGTCCTCGGCGAGCCGATCCCGGCGCGCTACCGGCCGCCCCGCGGCGCGACCCGAGTCGGTCGCCTGGTGTCAGCGCTCGGCGACAAGCAGACCTGGCTCGACGCAGTGTGGATGCTGATCTCGTTCCCGCTCGGAGTCGCCGGATTCGCCATCGCCGTCGTCTCATGGTCGGTGGTCGGCGCGCTGCTGACCGGGCCGATCTGGCTGTGGTCGATCCCGAACTGGATCCACCGTCACGACGTCTGGATCTCGATCCTCTCGCCGTTTCTGGGCGTGGCAGCTGCGATCGCCGCCGCGTGGCTCGTCCGTGCGGTGGCGCTGGGAATCGCGAGCCTCGCCTCGTGGCTGCTCGGGCCGAACCGGACCGAGGTGCTCGAGGAGCGCGTGGAGACACTCGCCGAGACCCGCGCCGGTGCCGTCGACGCCGCGCACACAGAGCTCCAGCGCGTCGAGCGCGATCTCCATGATGGTGCGCAGGCGCGGCTCGTCGCGCTCGCGATGGACCTCGGCATGGCTGAGCAGCGGCTCGCCAAGGCCGATCCCGAGACCGCCATGGAGCACGTGGCCAACGCACGTGGCCAGGCCCAGGCGGCGATGGCCGAGCTGCGGGACCTGGTGCGTGGAATCGGGCCGTCGATCCTGCACGACCACGGACTCGATGCGGCTCTGACTGCTCTGGTCACGGGCCGGAACCCACCTGTCGAGTTGCGCGTCGAGCTGCGCGCTTCGGATGTGACAGCGCGGGAGACGGCGGCCTACTTCGTCGTCGCCGAGGCGCTCGCGAATGCTCGTAAGCATGCGTCGGCGACGCGGATCTCGGTCCGCGCCTGGGACGACGCTGCCGACCGGCTGATCGTCGAAGTCGTCGACGACGGCGTGGGCGGCGCGGATCCGGACGGCGGCTCAGGGCTGGCCGGGCTGCATAAGCGAGTGGCCGCCCTCGATGGCGTCTTGACCGTGGTCAGTCCCGGGGG
>DASXOS010000131.1:0-4137 GCA_036494115.1 Solirubrobacteraceae bacterium
TCAGCGAGCACGAACGCCGGATCTCCTACGGCGGCGGCGCCTACCGCACGCTCACGGCGCTCCAGGACACTGATCTGCTGGTCGAGGTCGACGGCGTGCCGCACCGCGTCTCGCGCGACGAGGGCGGCCTGATCCGCAGCCATGGCCCCGGAGTGGTCGTGGCGATCCCGGTCACGGCGGGAGACGAGGTGCAGGCGGGCGATGTGGTCGCGGTCACCGAAAGCATGAAGATGGAGTCCTCGCTCACAGCGCCCGTCAATGGCCGCGTTCGCGAGGTGCTGGTCTCAGCCAACACGCATGTGGTCACCGGCAGACCGCTGCTCCAGATCGAGCCTCTGGCGGGAGAGGAGGGCCCGGCAGACGAGGGCGAGCGCCTGAGTTTCGAATTCGACGCACCCGATTCCAGTCGCGTTCCGAGCATCCGGGAGCGCTGCGAATGGCTCATCCTCGGCTACGACGTCCCGTCCCGCGAGGTCCGGCAGATTCTCGAAGGCCTGTCCAACGCTGCCGTGGATCAGGACGCCGAGCGGGGACTGCTGGAGGCGTACGCCGACGTGCGGGCGGTCAGCCGGCCCCATTCCGGCGACGCGGGACATGGAGCCGAGGTGCCGAGCACCCCGCGCCAGCATCTGCATGCCTTTCTACGCTCACTGGACCCAGCGGCCGAGGGGTTGCCGGACCGTTTCGTGGCCAACCTGGAGCGAGCGCTCGCCCACTATGGGATCACGAGCTTGGAGCGCACGTCGGTGCTCGAAGCGGCTTGCTATCGCTTGTTTCTATCGCGCGCGCGTGCGGAGGCGGCAAGCGCCCCCGTGCGAGCGATCCTCGAACGGCACCTCGAGCACTCTCCTGAAGCGACCGGCGGCCCCGACTTTCGCGAAGTGCTGGACCGCCTGGAGGCCGCGCTGGCGCCGAGCGAGCCCGGACTGGCGGAGCTTGCGCGGGAGGTGCGCTGGCGTTGCTGTGACCAGCCGACGATCGAGGCTGCCCGCGAGGAGGTCTACGCGGATATCAACGGGCACCTCGCCGCGCTCGCCTCCGACCGTGACCCGGAGTCCCGGCAAGCCCACGTGGGCGCGCTTGTTGACTGCCCGCAGCCGCTTGAACCGCTGGTGTTCCGGCGGGTCGGCGACGCTTCTCCCACGGTGCGGCAGACACTGCTCGAGGCGATGACGCGACGCTATTACCGCGCCTGCCGGCTGGAGGCGATCGAGCACCGGGTGATCGATGATGCGCCGTTGCTGCTCACCTCCTTCCAGCACGGAGGCATTCCTCGGCGCGTGGCGGCGGGGTTTGTCGACGGTGTCGGACTGCAAGGGGCGCTCAGCGCGCTGACGGCTCATGCCCGGGGGGTCGCGGAGGGCGACGTGGTCGCCGACCTGTTCGTGTGGCGCGCTGACGTCGCCCCAGACGACGAGGAGGTCGCACCCGTCCTGCGCGATCTCCTGGCGGCGGCCGATCCGCCGCCGGCCTTGGCTCGAGTGACGTTCGTGGTCGCGGGACGTGGGATGGTCGACGTGATCACATTCTCTGCCGGGCCCGACGGCGCAGTGGCCGAGAATCGCGACCTGCGTGGCCTGCACCCGATGATCGCCGAGCGGATGGATCTGTGGCGGCTATCGAATTTCACGCTGGAGCGGGCGCCGTCTGACCACGACCTCCACCTGTTCTGTGCCACCGCGCACGCCAACCCGCGCGACGAGCGCCTGGTCTCACTTGCCGAGGTTCGCGACCTGGCGCCGGTGCGTGATGAACGGGGCCGGATCGTGGCGTTGCCCGAGCTGGAGCGGGTCGCGCGTCAGTGCTTCGAGGCGATGCGCGCGTTCCAATCGCGCCGGAGCTCGCGTGAGCGCCTGCACTGGAACCGCGTCCTGCTCTACGCGTGGCCGGCAATGGAGTTCGATCCGGACGAGGCGCGTGCGGTGATCACGAGACTGGCGCGGATGTCGGCCGGCGTGGGGCTCGAAATGGTCCTGCTCAGAGTCCGCGTGGCCGAAGGCGCGGGAGGTCCCGAACGGGAGGTGGTTCTCCGGTTCTTCAGCCCGGCAGGCCGTGGTGTCGTGATGGAGATCGACCCACTCCCCACCGAGCCGCTGCAGCCGCTCGATGAGGGCGCGCAGCGAATCGTCTCCGCGCGCCGGCGAGGGCTGGTCCATCCCGCCGAGATCGTGAAGGTCCTGGCTCCGGGGCAGCCCGCCAGCGGCGCCGCGATCCCTCCGGGCGAGTTCACCGAGTACGACCTCGAGGCCGACGGTCAGTTGGTCGCGGTCCAGCGACCCCGCGCCGTGAACCGCACGGGCGTCCTCGTGGGGCTCGTGCGGAGCTTCACCGAGCGCTATCCGGAGGGAATGCAGCGCGTCATGCTGGCCGGTGACCCGACTCGCTCGCTCGGTTCGCTCGCAGAACCGGAGTGCCGCCGGATCATCGCGGCGCTTGACCTGGCCGAGCGTCTCCGGGTGCCATGCGAGTGGTTCGCGCTCTCGGCCGGTGCGAAGATCGCGATCGATTCGGGCACCGAGAACATGGACTGGGTCGCGGCAGTGCTGCGCAGGATCGTGAGGTTCACCCAGGAGGGCGGCGAGATCAACGTGGTGGTCAGCGGCATCAACGTCGGTGCCCAGCCTTACTGGAACGCCGAGGCGACGATGCTCATGCACACCCGCGGGGCCCTGATCATGACGCCCGAGAGCGCGATGGTTCTCACCGGCAAGCAAGCGCTTGACTACTCCGGTGGGGTCTCGGCGGAGGACAACTTCGGCATCGGTGGCCACGAGCGGATCATGGGCCCGAACGGGCAGGCCCAGTATTGGGCACCGGATATCGCGGGCGCCTGCGAGACGCTGCTCACTTACTACGAGCACGCCTACGTGGCGCCGGGCGAGCGTTTCCCCCGGCGTGCCAATACGGTGGACCCTCGGGACCGTGACGTCGGCGACTCGCCGCACCAGGCGCCCGGTTCGGACCTGAACAGCGTCGGCGAGATCTTCGCGGAGGCGACCAACCCGGGCCGCAAGAAGCCGTTCGACATCCGGTCGGTGATGCGAGCCGTGACCGACGTCGATCACGCCCCGCTCGAGCGCTGGCGGGACATGGCCGAGGCTGAGGCGGCCGTGTGCTGGGACGCGCATTTGGGGGGCCGGCCGGTGACGCTGCTTGGTATCGAGTCCCGACCGCTCTCCCGCCACGGCCCGGTACCCGCCGATGGGCCCGATCAGTGGACGGCAGGCACCCTGTTTCCGCTGGCCTCCAAGAAGATCGCGCGGTCGATCAATGCCGCCTCCGGCCGTCGGCCGCTTGTCGTGCTGGCCAACCTGGCCGGGTTCGACGGCTCCCCCGAGTCGATGCGTCGCCTGCAGCTCGAGTACGGCGCGGAAATCGCCCGGGCCGTGGTCAACTTCGACGGCCCGATCGCGTTTTGCGTCATCTCGCGCTTCCACGGGGGCGCGTTCGTGGTGTTCTCCCGCGCGCTGAACGAGAACCTCGAGTCGAGCGCTGTGGAGGGAGCGTACGCGTCGGTGATCGGCGGTGCCCCGGCTGCCGCGGTCGTGTTCTCACGGGAGGTCGAGCACCGCGCCCGAGCGGATCGACAGATCGCTGAGCTTGACGAGCGCATTGCGCACGCCGGCGGCGCCGAGCGCGGCCGGCTGCGCTCCGAGCGCGACGCCCGCTGGGCAGAGGTGCGCTCGCAGAAGCTCGGCGAGTTCGCCGCCGAGTTCGATGCGATTCACAGCATCGAGCGGGCCGTGCAGGTCGGTTCGGTGGACCGGATCATCTCGCCCTCCGCACTCCGTCCCTACCTGATCGACGCGGTCGAGCGTGGCATGCGCCGCACTCTCGAGCGGCTCGCCGCGGGTGACGGCCGCGCCCAAGTGGCCACCGACGCGGCCCCGGCGCCCGCCGGGTGATGTGGCGTAGCGCTGTGCGCCGCGCCGGGGTCAGCGGGCCGGCTGCGGCTGCGAGCGGCTGCCGTTGAGGCCGGGTCCCGACGCACGGCGTGCGAGCGCTTGTAGCTCGGCGTCGAGCAGCGCGGGGAGCTCGTGGACCTCCGGAAGCGCCTCAGGGTCGGCGTAGCAGCCGATGAACAGCTCGTTGCGATACCGCAGCATTCCGATCGCCAGGGAATGCTCCTCGGGAATC
>DASXOS010000132.1:0-59374 GCA_036494115.1 Solirubrobacteraceae bacterium
GCTCCGCCGACGCCTCGAAGCGGATGTTCGGGAAGTTGCGGCGCGCCCGCTCGAGCGAGGCCTCGACCACCTCATCGAGCCTCACGTCCTCGACCTCGCCAGGGGGCAGGTCGCCGCGGGCGAGCTCGATCAGGTCGCCGACGAGCGCGCTCAGCTCCTCACTCTGCTCGACGACGTCGGAGAGCATCTGCCGGCGCTCCTCCTGGTCGAGATCCGGGACCGCCAGCAGCACCTCGATGTTCGTGCGCAGGCTCGTCACCGGCGTGCGCAGCTCGTGCGAGGCGTCGGCGACGAGCTGGCGTTGGGCGCGGACCGACTCATCGAGCGCGCCCCGCGAGGCCTGTAGGCGCTCGAGCATCTCGTTGAAGCGCCGCGCGAGCTGGCCGACCTCGTCGTCGGCGTGGACGACGATCCGCCGCGAGAGATCGTCGGTTTCGCCAATCACCTGCGCCGTCTGGGTGACCTCCGCGAGTGGCGCCAGCACGCGCCGCGCCGCCAGCCGTCCGAGCAGGAAGGCCAGAACGACGCCGCCGACACATAACAGCAGCAGGACCAGCCGCAGATCGGACAGGATGTTGTCGACCGGGCCGAGCGGCCTGGCCATCTCGACCGCGATCGTCTCTCCGTTGAGCGGAAACGGGATCGGGAAGGTGAGCACGCGCAGATGACTGCCCTTGACGTTGGCGTCGGTCATGTAGGCCGAGCCCTGCCCGGTGGCGACCTGCGCGGTCCGGCCGTTGACCGGCAACCTGAGGTCGCCGAGCCGGGGGACGACACTGCCGTCCGCCAGCACCAGCTGCACGTACGGCGCGGGTCCGCCCGAGTTCGCCGGCAGGCCGGGAAGCGGCTGGCTCAGCCCCTCGCCGTGCTGGACGAGGACGGCCTGCTGGCGCAGCTCGTTGTCGACCTGCGAGCGGAGCTGATGGCGGACGACGAAGTAACAGAAGATCGCCGCGATCACGATTGACACCGCAACGGCGGTGGCGGCTACCAGCGAGAGCCGCTTGCGCAGGGACATCCTCAATCTCTGAGCACGTAGCCGATGCCCCTGACCGTGTGCAGGAGCCTCGGCTCTCCGCCCGCCTCGGTCTTGCGCCGGAGGTACCCCATGTACACGCCGAGCGCATTCGAGGTCGGCCCGAAGTCATAGCCCCAGACGTTCTCGAAGATCGTCGAGCGGGTCAGCACCTGCCGGGGGTGGCGCAGGAACAGCTCGAGCAGCAGGAACTCGGTCTTCGACAGGTCGACCACACGGTCGCCGCGGCGCACCTCGTGGGCGATCGTGTCGAGCACCAGATCGCCGTACTTGAGCACCTCGCCGTCACCGTCTCCGTCGCCGGCGCGACGCAACAGCGCGCGCAGCCGCGCCTGGAGCTCGCGCAGGGCGAACGGCTTGACCAGATAGTCGTCGGCGCCGACCTCGAGCCCCTGCACGCGGTCATCGACTGCATCGCGCGCCGTCAGCATCAGGATCGGGGTGCGATCACCCGCCTTGCGCATCCGCCGGGTGACCTCGAGGCCGTCGAGCCGCGGCATCGAAATGTCGAGAATCACGGCGTCCGCGGGCTCGCGTGCGAGGGCGTCGAGCGCCTCCTCGCCGTCGGCGGCGAGGGCCACCTCGTAGTTGTCGAGCCGCAGCGCACGCTCGAGCGCCCGCCTCACCGCGGGCTCGTCATCGACGACCAGTACGCGCGCCATGACACGGAATGATGGCGGGTGCGCGTAAAAGTTCGCGAAGATGTGCGTGCAATGCGCGATCCCCTTGGACTGAACGAACGGCTGTTTGCCGCGTACTACCCGAAGCTGGTGGAGCGCTCGGAGCGGGCCGGACAGCGCGAGATCCGACGGCAGCTGATCGCCGACGCGCGCGGCCGGACCCTCGAGCTCGGCGCCGGCAGCGGGCTGAACCTCCGGCACTACACGGACGCCGTCAGCGAGCTGATCATCACCGAGCCCAGCCCGCACATGCTCGGCCACTTGCGCACCGAACTGCGAGAGCACCCGCCGGCAGCCGGCTCGTGGAAGCTCGTGCAGGCCGGCGCCGAGGACCTGCCGTTCGAGGACGGCAGCTTCGACACGGTGGTGTGCACGTTCGTCCTGTGCACCGTTCCTGATCCCGAGCGAGCCGTCAGCGAGGTGGCGCGCGTGCTGGCGCCGGGGGGCCGGATGCTGTTCCTGGAGCACGTCCACGCGGGCGAGGGAACCGCGCTCGGCCGCTTCCAGGACCTGGTCGAGCTGCCGCATCGGTACCTCGCCGCCGGGTGCTACCCGAACCGGCGCACCGGTGAGTTGCTGGAGCGGTCGGCGCTCGACGTCGAGCGACTCGAGCACGGCCGGCAGCCCGCGTCGGTGCCGACGGTGCGACCCACGATCATCGGCGCCGCCCGGGCACCCGCCTGACGTCGACGGTGGCCCCGCAGAAGGAGCACCTGAAGCAGTACCGGGCCAAGCGCGACTTCGAGCAGACCTCGGAGCCCGCCGGCGACGAGCGCGCTTCTGAGATCGCGCAGCCGCGGTTCGTGGTCCAGGAGCATCACGCCACGCGGCTGCACTGGGACCTGCGCCTCGAGCACGACGGGGTGCTCGCCTCGTGGGCGATCCCGAACGGCATCCCACCGGATCCGTCTGAGAACCGGCTGGCGGTCCACACCGAGGATCACCCGCTCGAGTACATCGACTTCCACGGCGAGATCCCCAAGGGGCAGTACGGCGCGGGGACGATGACGATCTGGGACCAGGGGACCTACGAGCTCCACAAGTTCGACGACAAGAAGGTGGACGTCACCTTCCACGGCGAACGCCTGAACGGCCGCTACGGGCTGTTCCCGATCGGGCGCTCGGGGTCGGGCGAGAACGACTGGATGATCCACCGCATGGATCCGCCGGCGGACCCCGAGCGGGTGCCGATGCCCGAGCGGATCGTGCCGATGCTGGCCCGGCTGGGTGAGCTGCCGCGCGACGGCGAGAACTGGTCCTACGAGATCAAGTGGGACGGCGTGCGCGCGATCGCGTACGTCCTGCCCGGCCGCCTGCGGCTGGAGAGCCGCAACCTCAACGAGGTCACCGAGGCCTATCCCGAGGTGCGCGGTCTGCTCCGCAACACCGGGATGCGCGAGGCGATCTTCGACGGCGAGATCGTGGCCTTCGACGAGGCCGGCAAGCCGAGCTTCGAGCGCCTGCAGCGGCGCATGCACGTCACCTCGCCGAACGCGGTCAGGCGGCTGATGAACTCGACCCCGGTCGTCTACGCGATCTTCGACCTCCTGTTCCTCGACGGCCACTCGCTGATGGATCGCAGCTACGAGGAGCGTCGCGAGCGGCTCGAGTCACTGGAGCTCGCCGGACCGGCCTGGCGCGTGCCGAAAGCCCATCAGGGCGAGGGTGAGCAGCTGCTGCAGGCCACGGCGGCGCAGGGGCTCGAGGGGGTCGTCGCCAAGCGCCTCGACTCGCGGTACGAGCCGGGGCGGCGCGGCGGGCAGTGGATCAAGATCAAGAACACGCTGCGCCAGGAGCTCGTGATCGGCGGCTGGGTGCCCGGCGAGGGCAGGCGCGCGGAGCGGATCGGAGCGCTGCTCATGGGCTACTACGAGGGGCGCAAGTTCCGATATGCCGGACGCGTCGGGACCGGGTTCACCGAGAAGGAGCTGAACGCGCTCGCGCGCCGGCTGCGGGAGTTCCGCCGCGACACGAGCCCGTTCGACATCGCGCCGAAGCTGCCGCGGAACTCGGTGTTCACCGAGCCGTGCCTGGTCGCCGAGATCGAGTTCCGGGAGTGGACGGCGGAGCGGGTGCTCCGCGCACCCTCGTACAAGGGCCTGCGCGAGGACAAACAGCCGCGCGAGGTCGTGCTCGAGGGCGAGGTGGCCGAGCTGGCGGACCACGAGGCCGTCGAGGGCGATCCGAGCCCCGCTCCGGCCGCGCCCGAGGCGCTGTTCGACGAGGTCAAGCGGCTGCCCGAGGGCGCGCTGGAGGTGCTGACCGGCGGCCGGCGGCTGCGCCTCACCAACTGGGACAAGGTGCTGTTCCCGCAGGCCGGCTTCACCAAGGGCGACCTGATCGCGTACTACGCGCGGATGGCGCCCGTCCTGCTTGTGCACCTCCACGACCGGCCGCTGACGCTCAAGCGCTATCCGAACGGCGTCGAAGGCCAGTACTTCTACGAGAAGCAGTCCCCCTCGCACCGGCCCGAGTGGGTGCAGACGGCGGAGATCGGCAAGGTCAACTACACGCTTGCGCAGGACCGCCCGACGCTCGTGTGGCTGGCCAACCTCGCCGACATCGAGCTCCACACCTCGCTGTCGCGCGCCGATCGGCCGGAGCGGCCGACGATGCTGGTGTTCGATCTCGATCCCGGTGAGCCGGCCACGATCGTCCAGTGCTGCGAGGTCGGGCTCGTCCTGCACGGTCTGTTCGATCAGCTCGGGCTGCAGAGCGTGGTCAAGACGTCCGGGTCGAAGGGGCTCCAGGTGTATGTGCCGCTCGGTACCGAGACCGATTACGACCACACCAAGCCGTTCGCGCGGACCGTGGCCGAGCTGCTCGAGCAGCGGATGCCGAAGCTCGTCGTCTCGCGGATGACCAAGCAGCTGCGCAGGGGCAAGGTGCTGGTCGACTGGAGCCAGAACGACGATCACAAGACGACGGTCAACGTCTATTCAGTACGCGCGCGCGATCAGCCCACGGTGTCGACGCCGGTCGAGTGGGACGAGGTTCGCCGCTGTCATGACGCCGGCGATGCGGCCCTACTCACGTTCGACACCGGGAAGGTGCTGGAACGCGTCGAGCGGCTCGGCGATCTGTTCGCGCCCGCTGTGACCGTGGTCCAGAAGCTGCCGGGCATCGGCTAGGCTCGCTCAACGGATGCCGCGATGAGCGAACCGGGCGCGATCCTGATCACGGGCTGCTCGTCCGGGATCGGCCGCGCCACCGCCGAGCATCTCGCGCGCGCGGGCCACACCGTGTTCGCAACGGCGCGGTCGCTAGACGCGATCGCGGACCTGCAGGCGTCTGGATGCCGCATGCTCGCGCTCGACGTGCTCGACGAACAATCGATGAGCGCCGCGGTCGACGCGGTCGAGTCCGAGCACGGCGCCGTCGGCACGCTCGTCAACAACGCTGGGTACGCCGTCAGCGGCGCGATCGAGTCGGTGCCGATCGACGCGGTGCGCAAGGAGTTCGAGACGAACGTGTTCGGTTACGTGCGGATGGCGCAGCTGGTCTTGCCCGGGATGCGCCGGGCCGGAGGTGGCCGGATCGTCAACCTGAGCTCGGTGGCCGGCCGGGTGACGATGCCGGGCGCGGGCGCCTACGCCGCCACCAAGTACGCGATCGAGGCGCTCAGCGATGCGCTGCGCTTCGAGGTCCGCGGCTTTGGGGTGCACGTGATCGTGATCGAGCCCGGACCGATTCGCTCGTCGTTCACCGCGACCGCCAACGCGGCAATTCCCGCCGACGACGACGGCCCCTACGGGGCATACCACGCCGCGGTGGCGAAGGGCGACGCCGAGACCGACGAGAGCTTCCTGGCCGGCAGTCCGGAGCAGGTCGCGAAGACGATCGAGCGCGCGATCACCGCCGACCGGCCACGCCCGCGCTACCGCGTCACGCCGATCGCACGAGTGCTCCCGGCGCTGCGTGGGACGCTCGGCGATCGCGGGTTCGACGCCGTCCTGCGTACCCAGATCAAGCCGCGCGCCCGCTCCTAGCGACAGTCCGGGGGGCATCCCTACGCCCTGGGGCGGCAGCCCTACGCCCGGGTTGTGCCTTTGCGATGATGCGCGTTCTGATGGATCCGATCACATTGCGCAACCGTCTGTTGGTCGCCACGGGGATGTGGCGCGAGGCCACCCACGAGCCGTTGCCGAAGCTGCCCCCCGGCGATCCCGCCGACCAGATTCAGGCCTTCGAGATTCAGCTCGTCGACCGCCTATGGGAGTCGGCCACGCCCGATACGGCGCGCGAGGTCGCCGATCGCACCTGGGACCTGGTCCACGACCGCGACGCCGAGGATCCGGTGAAACAGCGCGTGATCGAGTGCCACGAGGCCCTCGCCCGGATGACCAAGCTCGGCGACTAGCCCGCTCGGCTGGCGCGCCGGCGCGGGCCCTTCGGCCGGAGCCTGTGTTGGAGGTCCGCTTGGTAACGGCAGCTTTGAGGGGAAGGGTTCGGGGGCGGTAACGACCATAAGTCGACATTCGCGCCTGATCTCGCCGGGTGTGACGAGCTATGGCTCTATGACGCACCCAACTCGACACTCGTCCTCGGGCCCGCTGCAGTTGTCGAGCTGTGGTTGCGTCCTTACTCGCATTCGCTGCGAATCGGGGCAGGCCCGGTAAGCGCTAGTCGGTGGCGTCGAGGGCGCCGTGGGCGAGTGATCCCGTAAGCGCGGTCTCGGGATCGGCGGCCTCGTGGTTGCGCGGGAGGCCGGCGGCGGCGTAGGCGTCCGCCTCGTCGAGCGTCTCGCGATCGAGCAGCGTGGCGACTAGCGAGTCGAGGTTGGAACGATGCGAGCGCAGCATCTCGGAGACCTCGGTGTAGGCCGTCTCGACGATCCGCCGCACCTCCTCATCGACCATCCGCTGGGTCGCCTGCGAGGTCTCCGAAGCACCTGGCAGCAGCGGGCCCATCCCGTCCTGCGGGATCACGGCGATCGGGCCGATGGCGCGGCTCATCCCCCAGCGGCCGACCATGTGGCGGGCGATCTGGGTGAGCTGCTGGATGTCGGACTCGGCGCCCGTGGTCAGGTCGCCGAACACGATCTCCTCGGCGGCACGGCCGCCGAGCGCGACCTTGATCTGGGCGATGAGATGGCGCTGATCGAAGTTGAAGCGGTCTGCGTCGGGAGCAGAGAAGGTCACGCCCAGCGCGCGGCCTCGCGGGATGATCGACACCTTGCGGACCGGATCCGCGCCCGGCGTCATCATGCCCACGATCGCGTGTCCGGACTCGTGGTAGGCGGTGCGGCGGCGGTCCTCCTCGCTCAGCATCACCTTGCGCTCGGCCCCGAGCACGATGCGCTCGAGCGCATCCGAAAGATCGTCGGAGGCGACCTTCTCGTGGTTGCGCCGGGCTGCGAGCAGCGCCGCCTCGTTGACGAGGTTGGCCAGGTCGGCGCCGACCATGCCCGGCGTTGAGGCCGCCAGCCCACCGAGGTCGACCTCGGAGGCGAGCGGAACCGAGCGGGTGTGGACCCGCAGGATCGCCTCGCGACCGGCCCGGTCGGGGGGCTGGACCGTGACGCGACGGTCGAAGCGACCCGGCCTCAGCAGCGCCGGGTCGAGGATCTCCGGGCGGTTGGTCGCCCCGAGCACGATCACGCCCGTGCGCGGATCGAAGCCGTCCATCTCGGTCAAGATCTGGTTGAGCGTCTGCTCGCGCTCGTCGTGGCCGCCGGAGATGTTGACGCCGCTGCCCGAGCGGGCGCGGCCGATTGCATCGAGCTCGTCGATGAAGATGATTGCCGGGGCGGCCTGCTTGGCCTGTACGAACAGGTCACGCACGCGCGAGGCGCCCACGCCGACGATCATCTCGACGAACTCCGAGGCGGACATCTGGAAGAACGGAACTCCGGCCTCGCCGGCCACGGCACGAGCGAGCAGCGTCTTGCCTGTCCCGGGCGGCCCGCTGAGCAGTACTCCGCGGGGGATACGGCCTCCCAGCCGGAGGTACTTGTCGGGATTCTTGAGGAAGTCGACGATCTCGGTCAGTTCCTCCTTGGCCTCGTCGATCCCGGCCACGTCCTGGAAGGTGACGGGTTGCTCGGCGGCCTCGACGCGGCGGGCCCGCGAGCGCCCGAACGACATCAGCCCGCCGGCACCGCCGGCCGCCGACGCGGCGCGGCGCATGATGAACACGAACAGCAGGACGAGCAGTAGGGTCGGCCCGAAGCCGAGGATCAGGCTCTCGAGCAGCGACGGGCCGGAGTCAGGATTCTTGGCATCGATCGTGACCTGCTTGTCCTGGAGCAGCTTCGAGAGCTCCGCGTTGTTGGCGAACGACGGGACCTGGGTGGAGAAGTCCGTCGCGGACGGCGCGTTCTTGTCGTTCGCCGGGTATCGAACCGCGTGCTTGAACGTCCCCTGGATCGAGTCGCCCGTCGACGAGATCTCCGAGACATTGCTCGCCTGCACCTGGCTGAGGAAGGTCGGGCTGTAGGGAACCCGGACCCGCGCGTTCGGCTTCAGCGCTTGCGAGGAGATCCACAGGTTGATCGCCAGCAGGCCGATCACCAGGGCGGCGATCATCCAGCGCGAGTTGCGTCGCGACGGCGACGGCGGCTCAGATTTCTGCCCGCGCCCGTCAGGCGACGGGGTGACGCGCCAGCCGGCCGAACCGGGCAGCGGCCCGGGGCGGCCCCGGGGGCCTGCTGGGCGCCGGTTCGGCGATTCGGCCATCCCCTGATTGTGACAAGCGGCAGAAACGGTTTCTAAGAGTTCCCAGCAGCCGTCAGGCCTCTGGAAGCCGGCCCCGGAAGCTCTCCGCCCCGACCACGGTGGCTCCTTCGGCGCTGGCGCGATCGGCCAGCCACCGGTCGGAGGTGACGACGATCACACCCGCGGGGTCGTCCTGCTCGCGCAGGCGGCGGACGATCTCGTCGTCGGCGGCGTTCGGCTTGGGCCGCGGCGCGTGCGCGACCTCGATCACGCTCGAGCGGATCGGGGGGCGGGGCGGGCGCTCGAACACCACCGTCACATCCTCGCCATCGGACGCGGCCCAGCGCTCGAGCAGGTCGACGAGCCGAAGCATCGCGGCATCGCGGTCACGCCACCACCCGTCGGGCCGGGTGCCGATCACGTTCATCCCGTCGATGAGCCAGCGCATGCGCGCAGTCAATCCTCGGCGCCCGGGGCGCGGCGGGCTTGCTTGCGCTGCGACTGCCGGCGCTTGGCGTCGAGCCGCCTTCGCCGCGACCCCTCGGTGGGGCGGGTGGGGCGGCGGCGGCGCGGGATCGCGACCGCATTCTCGAGCCGGGACCGCAGACGCTCGAGCGCCAGTTCGCGGTTGCGGGACTGGCTGCGTGCGTCCTGGGCCACGGCGACAACACGCGGCCCCAGGCGCGCGATGATCCGCCGCTTTTGTTCGTCGGTCAGCGACTCGGATGCGGCTACGTCGAAAGCCGCCTCGATGCGCGAGGCGGTCACGTTGGCGTGCTGGCCGCCGGGTCCCGACGAGCGCGAGGCGCGAACCTGAATCTCGCGCAGGGGGATCGCCGCGTGCCGTCCGAGCTGCATCGGATCATCCATGGCGCAAGGATGACTCTTTTCCGAATTGTGAACCGAATCGCCCTCGGCTCACGCTTCCGGGGGACACCGTGATACCTTGGCGCGCCGTAAGGTCGCTGATGACGGCGGCGAATCGTAGGTGCAGGCCCCGGGGTACGTGCAGAGCATCCTCCGCGGTAGCAGCACTTCAAGCTACGGAGGAACACTCCACATGCCAACAGGCACAGTCAAATGGTTCAGCGACGAGAAGGGCTTCGGCTTCATCACGCCCGATGAGGGCAGCCGGGACCTGTTCGTCCACCACTCGAGCATCCAGTCGGACGGCTATCGCTCCCTTGCGGAAGGCTCCAAGGTCTCCTTCGAGGAGGAGGCGGGTCCGAAGGGCCCCAAGGCCATCAACGTTCAGAAGCTCTAGTCCCTCGAGGTAGGAGAGAGGAGTTGCTGCCGCCACGCGGCGGCAGCAACCGGGGGCCATGGCCGATTGGGTGACGATCTCGTCGCTGGCGACCGCCGGCGGCACGCTGGTCCTGGCCACGGCGACGTTCGGGTCGATCAAATCGGCCAATCGCGCGGCGCGCGTCGCCGAGCGCTCGCTGCTGGCGGGTCTCCGGCCGCTGTTGATCCCCTCCCGCGAGGAGGATCCGGTCGAGCGCATCGGCTTCGGCGACGGCGTGCTCCTGACCGTGCCGGGCCACGGCGCGGCGATCGCGCTTCAGAACCAAAACGCATATCTGGCGATCGCCCTGCGCAATGGTGGAAACGGGCTTGCGGTCATCCACGGCTGGCGGATCGAGCCGGCCGAGCGACCAGCGGCGACGATGCCGGCGCCCGAACTCGATGACTTCCGCCGCCAGCAGCGCGACCTGTACATCCCCGCCGGGGACACCGGGTTCTGGCAGGGGGCGCTCCGCGACCACGACGATCCGAACCTCGCATTCGTCCGGCGCGCTGCGGCGGACGGGCAGCGCGTGATGATCGACCTGCTGTACGGCGACTACGAGGGAGGCCAGCGGACAATCACCCGGTTTGGGGTCAGTCCCTGGCCGGAGATCGAAGGGGAGCGCGCGGAGGTGCTCCGCTACTGGAGCGTGGACAGAGATGATCCGAGATAGCTGCGCGTACAATCGATTAGCAACTGATGCACGAGAAGCGGGATGTCCCCGGCGCACGAGGAGTGGCACGTGAGTAAGACGGTGCAGGAGCGTGAGCGGGTCATCGTCCGCTTTGCGGGAGACTCGGGCGACGGAATGCAGCTCGCGGGCAGCCGCTTCACCGATGCCACCGCGGCGTTCGGCAACGATCTCGCGACGCTTCCCAACTTCCCGGCGGAGATCCGGGCCCCTGCGGGCACGCTGGCCGGCGTCTCGGCGTTTCAGATCCACTTCGCCAACCGCGACATCCTCACGCCGGGGGACGCGCCGAACGTGTTGGTGGCCATGAACCCCGCGGCGCTGCGGGCCAACCTCCCGGAGCTCGAGCGCAGCGCGACCATCATCGTCAACGAGGACGCCTTCTCCAAGCGCAACCTCGAGAAGGCGGGCTACGACGCCAATCCACTCGAGGACGGGTCGCTGAGCAGCTACCGCGTGCACCGGATCCCGATGACGACTCTGACCACGCGGGCGGTCGAGGGGGTCGACGAAGCCTCGACCCGTGACGCCGGGCGGGCCAAGAATCTGTTCGCGCTCGGAGTGCTGTCGTGGCTGTACGGCCGCCCCACCGACGTCACCGAGCAGTGGATCGAGAGCAAGTTCGCGGGCAAGCCTGGGGTGATCAAGGCCAACCTCGCGGCATTCAACGCTGGCTGGTCATTCGGCGAGACGACCGAACTGCTCGACGTCCAATACAAGGTGAGTCCCGCCACCGACGTCCCGCCGGGCACCTACCGCAACATCAACGGGATCGCCGCGCTGTCGATGGGCCTGGTCGCAGCCAGCGTCCGCAGCGGCCTGCCGCTGGTTCTGGCGAGCTATCCGATCACGCCCGCTTCGGAGCTGTTGCACGAGCTCTCGCGCCACGCCCGCCTGGGCGTAGCCACGATCCAGGCTGAGGACGAGATCTCCGCGGCGGGAATGGCGCTCGGCGCCGCGTTCGGCGGCCGCCTTGGTGTCACCGCCACCAGTGGGCCTGGGATGGATCTCAAGGCCGAGACGATCGGACTCGCCGTCATGCTCGAGTTGCCGATGATCGTGATCGACGTCCAGCGCGCCGGGCCGTCAACCGGGATGCCCACGAAGACCGAACAGTCCGACTTGCTGATGGCGCTGTATGGCCGCCACGGAGAGTCGCCGCTGCCGGTGATCGCGCCGAGCACACCCGGCAACTGCTTCGAGGCGGCATTCGAGGCCGCGCGGATCGCGATCCGCTACCGGACGCCGGTGATCCTGCTCTCGGACACGTTCCTGGCCTCATCCTCAGAGCCGTGGCTTGTCCCCGCCACGAGCGAGCTTCCCGCGATCGACCCCGGCTTCGCGGTGGCTCCGGCCAACGGCGACGCGTTCCTGCCCTACACCCGCGACGAGCACCTGGCGCGCCCGTGGGCGGTCCCGGGCACGCCGGGCCTCCAGCACCGGATCGGCGGCATCGAGAAGGCGGACGGGAGCGGCAACATCTCCTACGACCCCGCCAACCACGCCCGCATGACCGAGCTGCGGGCGGCCAAGGTCGCGGGCATCGTGCGCGACGTGCCGCCACTGACGGTCGACTGCGACCCGGACGCGCGGCTGCTGGTGCTGGGCTGGGGCTCGAGCCAGGGCGCGATCCGCGCCGGCGCGCGGCGCGCGCGGCAGGCCGGGCACAAGGTCGCGCTCGCCCACCTCGGCCATCTCAACCCGCTCCCCGCCAACACCGGCGACGTGCTGCGCTCGTTCGACCGGGTGCTGGTGCCGGAGATGAACACCGGCCAGCTCGCGCAGATCCTGCGCGCCCGGTACCTCGTGGACGTCGAGTCGTTCTGCAAGGTCCAGGGTCAGCCGCTGTTCGCCGGGGAAATCGAACAGCAGATCGAGGAGCGGCAATGAGCACGGTGGTGGAGACGAACGGCGGTGGCGGCCCGACGCTGACCAAGGCCGACTTCCAGTCCGACCAGGAGACGCGGTGGTGCCCCGGCTGCGGGGACTACGCGGTGCTCTCGGCGGTCCAGCAGTTCATGCCCGAGCTGGGGATCCCCCCGGAGCGGATCGTGTTCATCACGGGGATCGGGTGCGCCGGCCGGTTCGCGTACTACATGGACACGTATGGGATGCACGGGATCCACGGGCGGGCCCCCGCGCTGGCCACCGGCCTCGCCACTGCGCGGGAGGACCTCTCGATCTGGGTCATCACCGGCGACGGCGACTCGCTCTCGATCGGCGGCAACCACCTGATCCACGCGTTGCGCCGCAACGTGCCGGTCAAGATCCTGCTCTTCAACAACCAGATCTACGGGCTGACCAAGGGCCAGGCGTCGCCGACCTCGGAGCTCGGCAAGATCACCAAGTCGACCCCGTTCGGCGTCGCCGACAACCCGTTCAACCCGGTGGCGCTGGCGCTCGGCGCGGAGGCCACGTTCGTGGCCCGCACGATCGATCGGGACCGCCGGCACCTGACCGAGGTGCTCCGCGCCGCCGCCACCCACGAGGGCGCGGCACTGATCGAGATCTACCAGAACTGCCCGGTGTTCAACGACGGAGCGTTCTCGGCGCTGACGGACAAGGACGTCAAGGACGTCAACCAGATCCGGCTCGAGCGCGGTCAGCCGATCCGGTTCGGAGCGCAGGACGAACGCGGCGTCGCCCGCGGCGCCGACGGGGGTCTGCAGATCGTCGACGTCGCCGAGGTGGGGGAGCAGGCGCTGCTCGTGCACGATCCCACCCGCAGGGACTCGGGGCTGGCGTTCTCGCTCGCCCGGCTCGCCGAGGACCCCACCGGGCCGACGCCGATCGGCATCTTCCGTGACGTGAAGCGTCCGGTGTACGGGCGTGGGGGGCGCGTGCCCGACGCCCCGGCGTCCGAGGACCAGCTCGCCGAGCTCCTCGAGGGCGCGGACAGCTGGACCGTGGCGTAGGTCGGCTCGACCGGCTGGCGTCCTGAGCGGGGATTTTTCACAGAACCTGCCGTTACCTATGCGAATCTTGGGGTACGGATATACGAAATGCGAGTTCCTGAGGTCGAGCTCCTGTGCTGGGAAGGATGCCCATCGATGGAGCGCGCGCTCGCAGATTTGCTCGGGGCGCTGAACGAGGTCGGCTTGTATGACGCGAAGATCCGGGTGCGTCACATCCGCTCCGACGTCGATGCGCACCGCGCGCGGTTCGTGGGGTCGCCGACGATCCTGATCGACGGCGACGACCCGGTGCCGGTCCGGGCCGAGGATCCCAACGGCCTCAGCTGCCGGGTCTATCGCCAGCGCGACGGCACGATCGCTCCCACGCCCGATCCCGAGGATCTCATCGCGGAGCTTCGGCGGGCCGCGGCCGTCGAGCACGCGGTCTGAGCCGCGTTCGGGCCTGATCGGCGTTCAGGCGACCCGGCCGTCTTCGGGTTCGAGCGGCAGCCCGGCGGCGCTCCACTCGAGCAGGCCGCCGGCCATGTTGTGCGCGTCGAACCCGGCGCTGGCGAATGCCTCCGCGGCCATCGCCGAGCGCGCACCGCTGCGGCAGTAGAACACCACCGGCGTGTCGCGCTCGATCTCCTCCGCACGGCCGGCCAGCTCGCCGAGCACGATCAGACGGTCGCCGGAGATCCGGCCCGCCTCGTGCTCGTCGACCTCGCGCACGTCGATCAGCTGGATCTCCCCGCGCGCGTGAAGCTCGTTGATCTCCTGGGGCGTGTAGTCAGCCACGGGTCGAGCGTAGCGGCCACGTCCGCGGCCTGAAAGATCCCGCCCAGACGGTTAGCGCGACATCAATCCTGCAGGTGGTGTAGATTGCCCGGCCGACATATGACCCAGCCGAATCTCCGGCAGCGCAATGCAGCCGGGGAACGGGGAACCCACTGGAGCCGACCTGGCTCCACGGGGCGAATCGCCGGACTTCCGGCGTAGCGCGATCTCTTTCAGCGCGAGCCCGACAGCTAACCCCGTAGGCGACCGAAAGAGAAGGGGTTTGTCCTTGCCGTACATACGTATCCGACGAGTATCTGGTGCCGCGGTCGCAGCCACCACTGCACTCGCCCTCGCTGCCGGCCTTCCTGCGACGGCCCTCGCGGGGAGTGGAGGCGCCGGCATGGCCGAGGTCGTCGGCGGCCACTCCTATCCCGGCGATTCGGTCCACATGGGCGACCGCATCCTCAAGCCGGGCATGCGCGGTCACGACGTCCGCGTCCTGCAGGACTACCTGACCAAAGCCGGGATCCCGACGACCGTCGACGGCTCGTTCGGGCTGACGACGAAGCGTCATGTGGTCAAGTTCCAGCGCTCGCACCGCCTGCGCCCCAACGGGATCGTGACCTGGACCGTGTCGCAGGCGCTGCGCGCGGCGGTGGCCAGCGCGACGAGCACGCCGGCGGCCCCGACGACGCTCCCGGCAGGGAGCAAGGCCCGGCTGGTGAACGGTCAGGCGGTCGCGCCTGCCAACGCGCCGGCCGCGGTCAAGGCCGCGATCGCAGCCGCCAACCAGATCGCCACGCGGCCCTACGTGTACGGCGGTGGCCACGGCAGCTTCACCTCGTCCGGCTACGACTGCTCGGGCTCGGTCAGCTTCGCGCTCCACGGAGGCGGTCTGCTGCGCTCGCCCGAGGACTCCTCAGAGCTCGAGTCCTACGGCAGCTCCGGTCCGGGCAAGTGGATCACGATCTACGCCAACGCCGGTCACGCCTGGATGATCATCGCGGGCCTGCGCTACGACACCGCGGCGCAGAGCTCGACAGGCGGCAACCGCTGGACGACGGCTGGGCGCTCCAGCTCCGGATACGTCGTCCGCCACCCGACCGGGTACTGATGATCGGCTGAGCTTCAAGCTGTACGCCCCCCGGCGCGAGGCCGCGGCATGGATTGCCGCGGCCTTGCGCTTTAAGGGGGAGCCCACTGTGGGCTCAGTTGAGCCGCTCGATCAGCATCGCCTGGCCCATCCCTCCGGCGACGCACATCGACTCGATCCCGAGCGTGCCGTCCATCGCGCGCAGCCCGTTGAGCAGGGTGGTCATGATCCGCGCACCGGTCATCCCGAACGGATGGCCGAGGGCGATCGCGCCGCCGAACGGGTTGAGCTTCTCGTCCGAGATCCCCAGCTCGTCCTTGCAGGGGACGATCTGCGCGGCGAATGCCTCGTTGATCTCGACGATGTCGACGTCGTCGATCTTCACGCCGCTCTGCTCGAGCAGCGCCTGGATCGCCGGGATCGGACCGAGGCCCATGATCTCGGGACGGATCGCCGCGACCGTCGAGGCGAGGATCCGAGCCTTGGGCTGCAGCCCGAGCGCCTTGGCCTTGTCCTCGGACATGATGAGTACCGCGGCGGCCCCGTCGTTGAGCGGGCAGGAGTTGCCGGCGGTGACCGAGCCGTCCTCGCGGAAGGCGGGCCTCAGCTTGCCCAGCACCTCCATCGTCGTGCCGGGGCGGGGGCCATCGTCCTTGTCGACCACGGTCTCCGGAACATCGACCTCATTGCCCTCCTTGTCGACGTCCTTGTGCGCCGGCACGGTCACCGGGACGATCTCGGCGTCGAAGTGGCCGGAGTCGCGGGCGTCGACGGCCCGGTTCTGCGAGGTCACCGCCCACTCGTCCTGCTGCTCCCGGGTGACATGGCACCGGGTGGCGACGTTCTCCGCGGTGAGCCCCATGGGGATGTAGACGTCGTAGGCCGAGCCGTCGGAGCCGTTCAGCTGCGGGTGCTTGGCCTCGTCCATCATCCCGGCGCCGAGCCCGGCGCGGGACACGGCCTCGACGCCGGCGGCGATGTACTGATCGCCCTCGCCGGCCTTGATCGCGTGGAACGCCATCCGGATCGTCTGCAGCGAGGACGCGCAGAACCGGTTGACGGTGCAGGCCGGTACGTGATGGTCGATTCCGGCGAGCAGCGCGGCGTTGCGACCGACGTTGTAGCCCTGCTCGCCGATCGACGAGGCAGCCCCCATCAGCACGTCAGTCGTCTCGCCGAAGTTGACGTCGGGGTTGCGCTCGATCAGGGCCTTGAGGGGGAGCGCGGCGAGATCGTCCGCGCGGACGGTCTTCAGCGATCCCTTGACCGCGCGCCCGATCGGCGTGCGGATGGCATCAACGATGACTGCTTCTGGCATATGTTTTTCGGCCTCCTCTGGATTCAGGAGCCGGGATGCTAGTGGGGCGGAGCGCTCCGCCCATGCCGCCGAGGCCGCGCTACAGGCCGAGCCCGCGGACGCCCTTCTCGTCCCACCCCAGATGGTGGGCGAGCTCGTGGCGCACCGTGCGGGTCACCTGCGCCTTGAGCAGCTCGGGATCGTGTCCGAAGTCCCGAACCAGCGTGTCGCGGAAGATCACGATCCGGTCGTGGAAGTAGTCGCGGGCGACGGTGTCCCCCTGATAGAGCCCGTACGCCCGCCGCTTGCGGCCGCCGTCGTCGACGACGAGCGCAACGTGCTCGAGCGCCCGGTGGAACTCGAGCGGGAGGTCGTCGATCGCGGAGCGGACGAGCGCCTTGAAGTCCTCCTCGTTGGTGGGGTCGAACAGGTCCTCGTCCTCGTCGCCGCCCTCGTAGTCCTCGACGTCCCCCCAGGAATCCTCCGCGGCCAAGCGCTCGGCGCGCTGCACGATCGCCTCGAAGTCGTCCTCGGACTCCGGCTCCTTCCAACCGGCGAGGCGGATCATCACGAACACGACGGCGCCGCCGATGATCGCTGCGCCGGCCGCGAACACGACCAGCCCCTGGAGCAGCCGCAGCGGGAAGGAGTCGCTGAACCCGGCGATCAGACTGGCCGCGCCGAGCCCGATCGTCAGCGCCGCCAGGGCGGAGACGAGGACGCGGCGGATGGTTGGCTCGCCCCGCACGCCTACCTCAGGGTCCGGGCGATCACGAGGCGCTGGATCTCGTTCGTGCCCTCATAGATCTGGGTGATCTTGGCGTCGCGCAGCATGCGCTCGACCGGATACTCCTTGACGTACCCGTAGCCGCCGAGCACCTGGACGGCCTCGACCGTCACTTGCATCGCGGTGTCCGAGCAGAACAGCTTGGCCATCGCCGAGTACTTGCCGATGTCAGGGTCGCCCCGGTCGACCTTGGCGCAGGCCTGGTAGAGGAGCTCGCGCGCCGCCGCGCACTTCGTCTCCATGTCGGCGAGCTTGAACTGGATCGCCTGAAACGAGTTGATCGGCTTGCCGAACTGCCGGCGCTCCCGCGCATAGGCGGCGGCGTAGTCGGTGGCGCCCTGGGCGATGCCCAGCGCCTGGGAGGCGACGCCGAGCCGCGAGCGGTCGAGCGTCGACATCGCCACCTTGAAGCCCTCGTTGACGTTGCCCACGACGTTCGCCTCGGGGACGCGGACACCATCGAAGATCGGCTGACCGGTGGGGGAGCCTCGGATCCCGAGCTTGTGCTCGAGTTTGCCGACGCTGAACCCGGGCCGGTCGGCCTCGACCACGAACGCCGTGATTCCCCGCGAATGGCCCGCCTCCCGGTCGGTGACCGCAAACAGCACGTAGAAGTCGGCGATACCGAGGTTCGTGATCCAGTTCTTGGTGCCGTCGATCACCCACTCGTCGCCGTCCTTGACGGCACGGGTGATCATCCCGCCGGGATCCGAGCCCGCATCGGGCTCGGAGAGGGCGAACGCCGGGCTCCACTCGCCGGTGGCGCAGCGCGGCAGGAAGCGATCCTTCAGCTCCTCGGAGCCGAACAGCCTGATCGGGAGCGTGCCGAGCTCCTGGATCATCAGGATCAGCGCGGTCGACGCGCACGCCTTGGCGATCTCCTCGACCGCCATGTTCAGCATCAGCGTCCCGGTTCCGGTGCCGCCGTGCTCTGACTCGAACGGCAGTCCGAGGATGTCCTGCTCGGCGAGGAGCCCGCGCAGGTCGTGCGGGTACTCGGCCTTCTCGTCGATCTCCGCGGCCCGTGGCGCGACCCGCTCGCGGGCGATCTGGCGGATCGTGTCGCGGAAGTCGAGATGCTCCTGCGGGATCGTGTAGAGCTCGGCGAGCGCGGACATAATTGGATCGTACTCGCGGTCCTCAGCGTGGCGGCATACGCAGTGCCCCGTCGAGGCGGATGACCTCGCCGTTGAGCATTCCGTTCTCGACGATGTGCTCCGCGAGCGCCGCAAACTCCGCCGGGCGGCCGAGGCGGGGCGGGAACGGGATGGCCCGGCCCAGTTCCGCGCGCGTCTCCTCGGGCAGGGCGCCGAGCAACGGGGTATCGAATGTGCCCGGCGCGATCGTGCACACCCGGATCCCTGAGCGGGCCAGGTCGCGCGCCGCCGGCAGCGTCATGCCGACGATCGCGCCCTTCGAGGCCGAGTACGCGATCTGGCCGATCTGCCCGTCGAACGCGGCAATCGAGGCGGTGTTGATGCAGACGCCACGCTCGCCGTCGGCGTCTGGCTCGGTGGCGAGCATCGCCGCCGCCGCCAGCCGCAGCACGTTGAACGTGCCGAACAGGTTGACTCGCAGCACCGTCTCGAATGGTTCGAAGTCGTGGGGACCGCGGTTGCTCGCCACCCGCTGGGCCCAGCCGATGCCAGCGCAGCACACCGCGATACGCAGTCCGCCGGATCCGCTCGCGGCCTTCTGCATCGCCGCCTGCACGGAGTCGGCGTCGGTGACGTTCGTCGGCGCGAATTCGGCCCCCTCGCCGAGCTCGAAGGCCAGCTCATGGCCCCGGTCCTCGTTGACGTCCGCGATGAGGACACGGGCGCCGCGCGCGTGGAGTAGGCGCGCTGTGGCCTCGCCGAGCCCCGAGGCGCCCCCGGCGACGAGCGCTGCGCTGCCGTCGATCCGCATACCCGCCGGAAACCCTACTGGCGGCGGCCCAGCGACAGCGCGAACAGCTCGTCCTCGTCGGTGTAGAAGCGCTCGAGCTCGAGCCCCACGGCCTCGAAGTCGGCGGCCACGCGCGCCTCGGTGAACTTGGCGCTGATCTCGGTGCGGAGCTCCTCGCCGGCCGCGAACTCGACCCGAAGGTCGAGGTCTCCGATCAGGACGCTGCACGGCCGCGTAGCCCGGAGGCGCATCTCGATCCACTCGTGCTTGCGGTCGAAGAACGCGACATGCTCGAAGAACTCCGGCACGAAGTCGGCGCCGAGCTCGCGATTGACCACGTGCAGGACATTGCGGTTGAACTCCGCGGTGACACCCGCCTCGTCGTCATACGCGGCCTCGATCACCGCCGGGTCCTTGACCAGATCGGTGCCGAGCAGGAACCGATCGCCCGCTCGCAGCAGCCCGGCGATGTCGCGCAGCAGCCCGCGGCGCGTCCCCGGCGGGAAGTTGCCGATCGTGCCGCCGAGCAGCGCGACGAGGCGCGGGGCGCCGCCGTTCGGTGCGGGGATCTGGCCGAGGTGGCGCTCGAAGTCGCCGATCACCCCATGGATCTCGAGGTCGTCGTACTCGGAGATGAGCTGCCGGGCGGCGTCCTCGACAGCGCTCTGCGACACGTCGAACGGGACATAGCGCTCGAGCGTGTCCGCCCGCTTCATCGCGTCGAGCAGGATCCGCGCCTTGTCGGCCGCCCCCGACCCCAGCTCGACCAGCTCTCCGGCACCCACGTGCTCGACGATCTCCTGGGCCCGCTGCTCGAGGATCGCCGTCTCGGTGCGCGTCGGGTAGTACTCCGGCTGTTCGCAGATGCGCTCGAACAGCTCCGAGCCGCGAGCGTCGTAGAAGTGCTTGGGGGGCAGCTCCTTGAACGGCTTGGTCAGCCCGTCGAGCACGTCGTTGGCGAGCACGCGCTCGTCCGCCTCCGACAGCCATGACTCGATCCGGATTTCCTCTGAGCCGGGTACCGATTGCATCACACATCCCTCGCCAGTCGGACGCCGGCGAAGATTTGCCGTCGTTGGGGCAGGTCCCAGTTGCGGAAGGTCGGGGTGGCGACGCGGGCCCGGGTCGCCCAGGACCCGCCGCGCAGCACCTTGTACGTCTCGCCGAAGAACACCTCGGAGTACTCGCGATACGGATACGGGACGAACCCCGGATAGCCGCCGAAACCGCTCGAGGTCCACTCCCAGACGTTCCCGATCAAGTCCTCGACGCCGTACGGCGAGGCGCCGGCCGGGTGAGAGCCGACCGAGGTGGTGCCGCCCGCCAGCTGGTCGACGTTGGCATGCACCCCGGGCTCCGGCGGCTGCTCCCCCCAGGGATAGCTGAGGGAGCCCTCCTCCTCCTGATCCCAGGTCGCCGCCTTTTCCCACTCGATCTCGGTGGGGAGGCGAGCTCCGTTCGCGCGGGCGAAGGCGTCGGCCTCGAACCAGGAGATGTGGACGACGGGAGCCTCCGGGTGAAGCGGCTCGAGCGTGCCGAGCCGCCACTCGGCGGTGTGATCCGCCGTCCAGCATCCAGGTCGTGAGATGTCGTAGACCTCTTTCCACGCCCAGCCCTCGTCGGACCACCACTCACGCCGCTGGTACCCACCGCCCTCGACGAACGTCAGGTACGACGCGTTCGTGATCGGCGTGCGCCCGATCAGATAGCCGCGCACGTCGGTGCGATGGAGAGGGCGCTCGTTGTCGTAGGCGAACCCCGTGCGCGGCGCGCCGATCGTGACCTCGCCGCCGGGGATCTCGATGAACTCGAGCCCGGTGGGGGTCCGGTCGCCGCTGACGCGACCATTGCGCGTGCCGCAGAGCTCGTAGCCGTCGAGCCGGGCGAGCTGCAGCGTCTGCAGCATCGTCTCGTTGTGCTGCTGCTCGTGGCGCACCACCATCTCGTGGACGATGCCATCACCCACGCCGAGCTCGTCGATGACGTCGAGCGCGCGGGCGCGCACCTCGTCGAGATACTCGCGCGCTTGCGCCGGGCCCAGGAAAGGAAGGTCGCCACGGTCTGCCCGCGGGGTCTCGAACGCGTCGTACACCGCGGCGAGGTCCTCGTGCAAGAGAGGCCGGCGTCCGTAGCGGTGGACCAGCCACAGATCCTCGAAGGCGGCGATGTGGCCGAGGTCCCAGACCAGCGGGCTCATCAGCGTCGAATGCACCCGCTGAAGGTCGTCGTCACTGACGCGTCCCACGAGCGCAAGTGTGCGTTCGCGTGCCTCCGCGAGGGCCGAGATCGCCTCCGCGGAGGTCTCCATCGTGGACGCTCCGAGGAGGCGGTCCATCGGTCCATTGAACCAGTTCGCGATCGTCGGCCGAACCAGTTCGCGATCGTCGGCCGCGTGAGCAGGAGTTTCGGGTCTCAGCCGACCGCGTAGCGCAGGTAGAGGGAGTCCCCGTGCTCGAGCAGCCACACCGGCTGCAGCGGTCGTGGCTCCGGAAGCGGCGGCCCAGCGGTGACCGCAGGCCCGTAGCCACCACCGACCAGCTTCGGCGCGAGTGTCAGGAACAGCTCGTCGACCAGCTGTTCGTGGAGCAGTGATCCGAACAGCGTCGGGCCGCCCTCGCACAGCAACCTCTTCACGCCAAAGTCGCTGCGGAGCCGGCGCAGCGCCGTGGTCAGGGTGTGCTCCTCGGGGTCAAGCGCCACGACCGTGACCTGCGCGGGCGTGTCCGCGACCTCGGTGCCCGAGGGCGCGAACACGACGACATTCGCCTCGGGCTCAGCGAACAGCGGGATGTCGGTCGGGATCGTGCCGCTGCGGGTGATCACCACCGCCAGCGGCTCGGGGCTCTGGCCGCGGGCGGTGCGTCGCTCGCGGCGCTCGGCCTTGCCGAGCATGCGTCCGTAGCGCTCGGTGCGCAGCGTCCCGGTTCCGGCCAAGATCGCGTCCACGTGCTCGCGCAGGGTGTGAAAGATCGCGGCGTCGCCCTCGTCGCCGAGAGCCGATGAGCGTCCGTCGACGGTGGCGTGCCCATCGGCACTGACGACGAAGTTGACGATCACGTGCGGCCTCTCGTCGGGCGGCGTCGTACGTTCGATCGCATCGCCGACCAGGTCGCCAACCTCGACCTCGGCCGCCTCCGGGAGGAGTTGGTGGAGCTCCAGCACGACCGCGAACCTACCATCCTGTCTGCCTGCAACAGCTGCGCCCGGAACCGGTTAGTCTGCGCGCTCGATGGACTTCAAACAGCTGGACAGGGGAGAGTTGATCGCCGTGGTCGGCGGCATCCTGCTGGGCATTTCGCTGCTGCTGGCCTGGTACTCGCTCGGCAACAAGTACGCCGTGCTCAACAGCTGCCGCGGCCCCAACACGCACTGCACCGGCTGGAACGCCCTGACGATCCTCCGCTACGTGCTGCTGGTGGCGGCGGTGGCGCCCGCGATCCTGGCCTGGATCATCCTCCGCGGCCACGCACTGTCCTGGCCGCGCGGCGAGTTGACCGCCGTTGTCGCTCTCGCCGCGCTGACGTTCACCGTGTTCCGCGGTGTGATCGACAAGCCGGGAGCGCCTCCGGGTGAGATCACGATCAGCTTCGGCTGGTTCGTAGCGCTCGCCGGCGGCCTGCTGATCCTGCTCGGGTCGGTCTGGCGATCGCGCGAGAGCGCTGCCCGGCGCAAGCCGCCGGGAGTGCTGTGAGCGCCGACGGAGCACAGCGAGCGCGTCCCGATCGCAACCTCGCGCTCGAGCTCGTCCGGGTGACCGAGGCGGCCGCGCTGGCGGCGGCGCGGATGGTCGGGCGTGGCGACAAGGAGGGCGCCGACCAGGCTGCGGTCGACGCCATGCGCTACGTGCTCGACTCGGTCTCGATGGACGGCATGGTCGTGATCGGCGAGGGCGAGAAGGACGAGGCGCCGATGCTCTACAACGGCGAGCAGATCGGCGACGGCTCTCCGCCGCAGGTCGACATCGCCGTCGATCCGCTCGAGGGCACGCGGCTGACGGCGCTGGGCATGCCGAGCGCGCTGGCGGTGATCGCGCTGTCCGAGCGCGGCGCCATGTTCGACCCTGGCCCGTGCGTGTACATGGAGAAGATCGCCGGCGGTCCCGAGATCGCGGATCTGCTCGACCTCGACCGCCCGCTGCCCGAGACGTTGCGGCTGATCGCCGAGCGCAAGGGCGTCGACATCCGCGACGTCATGGTCGTGATGCTCGACCGGGAGCGCCACCACGCGGCCATGGCCGAGGTCCGCGAGGCGGGCGCCCGGGTGCGGCTGATCCTCGACGGTGACGTCTCCGCGGCGATGCTCTCGGTCAGCGACAACTCAGCGGTCGATCTGCTCTGGGGGATCGGCGGCACGCCCGAAGGAGTGATCTCGGCGGCCGCGATCAAGTGCATTGGCGGCCAGTTGCTCGGCCGGCTGTGGCCCCGCAATGACGAGGAGCGCCAGGCCGCAATCGACGCCGGCTACGACCTGGAGCGGATCCTGACCAGCGACGATCTCGTCGCCGGCGAGGATGTGTTCTTCTCCGCCACCGGGGTGACCGATGGCGACGTGCTCCAGGGGGTCCGCTATCAGGGCGGCCGGGGCGCGACCACCGAGTCACTGGTGATGCGCTCGCGCTCGGGCACCGTGCGGCGGATCCATGCCCGCCATGACCGCACGAAGCTGCGGGCGCTGACCGGCTCCAGCTACGGCTAGAGCCTGAGCCGGCTCTAGGGCGTTTTCACGGGCTCGGGCTCGGACTCGGACTCGGCTGCGGGCGCCGTGGTCTCGGCGACGACCGCGTCGGCGACGGCGTGGGCCAGCGTGCCGACCTTCGACTCTGCGAGGTCGAGCGCAGCCAACGAGCGCAGGAAGGCGTGGGTCACGAGCACGTGGATCGCGGACTGGGTGGCCTCGTACACAGGTGTGCTGAATCCCGCCGCGATCGCGGGATAGAAGTTCGCGACCTCGACGTCGATCCTCACCTTGGCGCGGCCGTCCGGCGTCAGGTCGGGTTCCCGCTTGACGGTGAGCGTCAGATACCCGCTTCCGCGGCCGGCGCGCGCAACGAGCAGGCCGCCGCGGATCCGCCAGCGGACCTGGGCCTCGTCGCCGGCGAACGAATATTCGGGCACCTCGAAGCGCAGCAGGGTCAACGGCCGGAACAGGAACACCACCCGGCGATCCTTTTCGCTGTAGATGACTCGGATCAGCCCGAGCGTGACGCGGGAGAGAAAGCGCCAATAGGTACGGGCGAGCTTCTCCAGGTTGGCCGGGGTCCACAGGTGCTCGAGATCGGTGCGGGCCATGGTCAGCTCCGCGGACTGCCCGGAATAGACGGCGCCGTCGCGCGCAACGGCCGTCGACTTCCGCGGCGAGACGATCACCGCCTGGGCGGGGAGGTGGCCGCGGCGGTGGCGGCGCGCTGCAACGAATCCGATCAGCGCGATCAATGCGATCCCGACCTGGAGCATGGGCTGATTGTTCCCGTTTTCGTGGTTTCTGTGCGTTACTTTGAGCGCCGCCGCAGGAATTCGACCGATCAGCCAGGAAGCGGTTCGAGCGCAACCCGGCTTCCGGCCTGGAGCGAGCCCTCTCCGGCGGGGATCATCGCCAGCGCGTCGGCCCCGATCAGCGAGGTCACGATGTGCGAGCCCTGCGGGCCGTTCGGGGCGGCCAGGACCGCGCCATCTCGTTGCTCGAGGCGGACGCGCACCGCTTGGGTGCGGGCCGGGTTGCGGGCCACGGGCTCGGCGAGCACGGCCTCGGCAGGCTGGTGGGAGGGTGGCGTTGCGCCCTGAAGGGCGAACAGCGCCGGCCGGGCGAACAGGCTGAACGTGACCGCAGCCGATACCGGGTTGCCGGGCAGCCCGAACACGAGCCGTCCGTTGCGGGTGCCGAACCACGTCGGCTTGCCGGGCTGAAGCGCCACGCTCCAGAAGATCTGCTGCACCCCGAGCGCCTCGAGCGCGGGCTTCACGTGGTCATGCGGCCCGACCGACACACCGCCGGAGACGATCACCACGTCGGCGCGGTCGAGCGCGGCGCCGAGCCCCTCCTCGGTGGCGGCGCGGTCGTCGGGCAGCTTTTGTGTGGGCTCTGCGATCGCCCCGGAGCTGGTGGCGAGCGCTTCGAGCATCGGACCGTTCGAGTTGTGGATCTCCCCGGGGCCCAGCGGCTCTCCCGGCTCCCGCAGCTCGTCGCCGGTCGTGAAGATCGCGACCCGTGGGCGGCGACTGACCACCAGCGAGGCCGCGCCGGCGGCCACGGCGGCCCCGATGTGCGGGCCGCTCAGCACGGTTCCCGGCCGCAGGATCGGGCTGCCGGCGTCCATGTCCTCGCCTGGATTGCGCACGTGCGCGCCGGCGGCGACCTCGGCGAGGGTCTCGATCCGCCCGTTGGTGACGGTGACCTCTTCCTGGGGGATGACCGCGGCGGCGTCGTCCGGGAGCGCGGCGCCAGTTGAGATGCGCACGGCCTCGCCCTCGCCCAGCCGGCCGCTGAACGGCGTCCCGGCCCGCGATTCGCCGACGACGACCAGGGTGCGGCCCGCGTCGCCGGGCGAAATCGCATATCCGTCCATCGCCGAGCACGGAAATGGGGGAACGTCGCCGGTGGCCGAAACCGTTTCGGCAAGGACGCGTCCGAGGGCCGAGGCGACGCCGACTGGTTCGGTCTCCAATGCCTTGGCGGTGTGGAGAACCAGCTCGCGAGCGTCGTGAACGGAGATCAGGGGCCTGGCCACCGACATATTGTGGCCGCCGGGCGTGGCGAAAGTTGACTGAGTCTCGTGATAAAAGACCAAAATGCAGCATGGTCCGCCACGGAGGCGTAGGGCCAGAGCGGTCGCGGACGCCCCGACCGACGCGCTTCTTCTCCGCACCGACGATCTGACCAAGGGGTGGCTGCTCGCCCTGCTCGAGCAGGCGCCGCTCGAGGATGCGCCGGCGATCGTCGCTGCCGACATCGCACGTGATGGGCCCCGGATCTGCGACGCGGCTGTCCGCGCCCTGGCCGACGACGGCGACCTGCGCCGGCTCGAGCCTGGCGGTGCGCTCGAGCCACTCGTGTCGCGGACGGGCGACCTGGCCGGCGCCGGCGGCGCGGCCGCGGTGGCCGCCGTGGTCGACGCGCTCGAGGCCGTCCTGTGGAGCGCCGTCCGCTCCGAGGTGCGCGATGACGACGCCGAGCTGGTGTCGGAGCTGGCGGAGCGTGTGGCGCTGGTGGCCGGCCTGATCCGCGCTGCCGCACTGCGCCGGGTCGGGGCCGAGGTGGGGCCGATGCGGCCCGCGGTCCCCGGACCGCGGTCATCGCAGCCACAGCCGCCGCCTGCGCCCCCCGGGCCGCGGTCACCGCAGCCACCACCGCCTGCGCGGCCTGGGCCGCACCTGGACCCGTCCGCCACCCGACCGCCCTCCCCGCGTCTGCGTCCGGCGGTCGTTGCGCCAGAACCGGCGTCTGGCGAGGCGAGCTCGGAACCCGCGGCCCCGGAGCGGCCGCCGGAGGCTCTTTGGATCGGGGCGCTCGAGGATGAGCTGGCGCGCGCGCAGAAGGCGGACTCGCTGCTGTCGCTGCTGCTCGTCGAACTCGAGGACGCCGAGCGCGTCCGGACCGCGGACACCGAGTCGGAGGCCAGCTCGACCTTCGGCCGGTTCGCTCAGGCGCTGCGCACCGTGGTCCGCCGCCAGGACATCCTGGCCTGCGAGACCGAGTCCCGGGCCTGGATCATCGCGCGCGACACGGGCCGGGCCGGCGCCACCGCTCTCGCCACCCGGACCTCAAAGGCCGTGCGCGAGGCCCGTCCGTGGCGGGGTGGCCCGATGACCGTCAACGCCGGGATCGCGGTGTATCGCGAGGACGGCCACGACGCCGCCACCCTGATCGACGCTGCCGAGCAGGCCAAGTTCGCCGCGGCGGCGGCGGGGTTGACGGTGATCCGGGACCTGCCGCCCGACGGCGGCGGCGGCGCGGGTCCGCGCCTCGCCGGCTGAGCGGCACGGACTGCTGGCGCCCGGGCTCTCCGCTGGGGCGGGCGGGGCGCTGCGGGTCGGGGTGCTGCCCTAACTCGAGCGCGGAAGCGAGACGGCGCCGACGGTCTCCGTGCCGGGCATGCCCAGCGCGTTGGCGGTCGCCACCGTGACATCCCAATCGGCGCCGTTGGCATACGGGCCGCGGTCGATCACCGGAACGACGAGGGTGCGGCCGTGCCAGTAGACCGCCACCGGCGTGCCGCAGGGGAGCGTGCGGTTGGCGAGCCCGATCGTCGAGCGCCGCAGCACCTTGCCGCAAGCGGTCTTGTTGCCCCACATGCCCGGCCCGTAGATCGTGGCGATCGAGGGGCGGTAGGCGGTGATGGTGAGCGTGGGGGAGGCGGCCGCGGCCTGGGCCGTGCGGCCGCGCTCGTCGACCGCGCGGATCGCGAACTGGCCGATGTGGTTGACCGGCCAGGTGGCGGTGAAGGACCCATCGGAGCCGGCAACCGCGTGCGTGGTCGGAGCCCACGTGTAGCCGGTCTCGCGTCCGCGGCGCTCGATCTCGACGGTGTGGCCCGGGGACGCCTTACCGCTGAATTGGAGCGGCCGACGCAGGAGCGCCGAGGCCTTCGTTGCCACCGAGATCCCGTTGCCGCTGGCGCTGACGGTCACGTTGCCGCGCCTCACGGTCGCCGTCGGCGTCGTGCTGCTGCTGCCGCTCCCCGAGCTCGGGGCAGGGGCGGAGCCGAATCCGGCGCCACCGGACGACGCCCAGACGACTGCGGGGGTGGCCAGCGCCAGCCCGCCCACGGCGAGCACGGCTGCCACACGTTTGTTTGCGCGGCTTCTCACGATTTCGGTTGTTGCTCATGTCCGGGCCTACGAGGTGAGCTGACGGGCTCGCGCCTGATCGGGCGCTACGGCCTCAAAGTGGGCCGATTAGCCCCTGCGGACTTGGCGTTCCGCAAGTGGTTCCCCCGTCGACCGCCCGCGGACGGACGATCGTTCGGCGTGGACGGGCCGCAGTATAAGCACACCGTCTGCCGGACGCGCTGTCAGATGTTGTGCCGATATGGCACATGATCTGAAACTGCGCCTACGGGCGAGGCAATCGCGAGACCGCGCGTCGCAGCGCGCGGGCGCTGACCGAGAGGCCGATCTCGGCCAGTTCGGCGGCGGCCTGGACGGCCGTGCCGAGCACCTCGGTGGAGCCGGACTGCTTGCGGCTCGGAGGGGTGGACCCGGTGGCGCGGGGGGCGGCCACGCGCGGCTGCGTCGGGACGCCGGCGGGCTGGGCCGGCTGGCGCAGCCGGGCGGGCTTCGCCTTTGCCGCGGCCGGCTTGCGGTTTGCCTTCGGCTTCGCGGCCGGCGAGGCTGCGGCCTTCGGCTTCGCGGCGGGCGAGCCTGTGGCCTTCGGCTTTGCGGCAGCCCGCGCCGTCGTCTTCCGAGCGGAGGTCTTCTTGGCGGCTGCCGCCTTCTTTGGGTGCGGGGCGGACGGCTTGTCCGGCGCCGCGGCGGGCCCCGGCGTGTCGGCTGCCTCGCTGGGCGTCGACGCGTCGGCCGCCACGGCGGGCCGTGACGCGCGGCGCTCGCTGCGCCGATGCGGCCGGGTCCGCGGCAGCGAACCGAGGACCTTGGACGGGGTTTCCTCGCTCATCGAACGGCACATGATCGCGCATTGGCCCGGATGGCGTGATTTCGCAAAAGACCCCCGCAAATGCGGTTTGCCCGCCTATGCTGAGGGCGTATGGACGCAAGGCCGCCCATTCCCTGCGAGGCGCGTGTTCCGCGACGCCCCAGGCACCTTGAAACGAGTCGGCCCGTTCTGCGTACTTGTCACCAGCGGTTGGCGCCCCGTGAGGGAGTCGTCGTCGCTGACGTCTTGACGGTAAAAACGCCAGTACCTACACTCAAACGCGTATGTTTAAGTAGCGGGCGTGCGCCTTTATTGGCTGCGCCCGCTCTCTCGTCCCTCAGGCGCCGGGCCCGGCGCGACGACGGAAACGGAACCAGATGTCAGTAGCGGAACTGCAGGAACTCGAAGAGATCAAGGGGCTTGTTACTCGCGGTCAGCAGCTCGGCGTCCTCACCTACGCCGAGATCACGACGGCAGTGGGCGAGCTGGATCTCGACGAGGCCGACGTTGAAGAGCTCCACGGCTTCCTCGAGCGGTCTGAGATCGAGCTCGTAGAGGAGGTCGACCCGGCTCTCGCCGCAGCGGAAGTCGAGCGCGCGCCCGACAAGCGGGGTCGGCGCAAGCCGAAGACTGCGCTCGACCTCAAGCCGGACATGACGACCGATTCCCTTCAGCTGTTCCTGAAGGACATCGGCAAGGTCCGGCTGCTCACCGCGCAGGAAGAAGTCGATCTCGCCAAGCGGATCGAGCGCGGTGACCTCGATGCCAAGCAGAAGATGGTGGAGTCGAACCTGCGACTCGTCGTCTCCATCGCAAAGAACTACCGTAACCAGGGCCTGCCGTTCCTGGACCTGATCCAGGAGGGCACGCTCGGACTGGTGCGCGCGGCCGAGAAGTTCGACTACCGCAAGGGGTTCAAGTTCTCGACCTACGCCACGTGGTGGATCCGACAGGCGATCGCCCGAGCTCTCGCCGATAAGGCTCGGACGATCCGCATCCCGGTGCACGTCGTCGAGAAGCTCAACAAGATCGGTCGTGCCGAGCGCAAGCTCGTGACCGAGTTGGGCCGCGAGCCCACGGCGGAGGAGATCGCCGAGGTGACCGGGATCGAGCCCGACGAGGTGGAGTCGATCAAGCGCTCCGCGCAGGCTCCGGTCTCGCTCGAGAAGCCGGTGGGCGACGAGGAGGAGTCCGAGTTCGGCCAGTTCATCGCCGACGAGCGGGCCGAGTCGCCGTACGAGCGAGCCGCCGAGATCCTGACCAAAGAGGCGCTTCGCGAGGCCCTCGAGAATCTGTCCTACCGTGAGCGGCGGGTGCTCGAGCTTCGCTATGGCCTCGGCGGTGAGCATCCCAGGACGCTCGACGAGGTCGGCCGGACGTTCAACGTCACGCGCGAGCGGATCCGGCAGATCGAGAACCAGTCGCTCAAGAAGCTCCAGTCTCTGGCCGAGGCGCAGAAGCTTCGCGACGTCGCCTAGTCCGCGTGTAGCCCAACAAATACGTTCGTGACGGGGCCCTCAATGAGGGCCTCGTCGCGTTTCTGGGCTCGACCGTTCGGCCAGGGCCGACGCGTGCGAGCGAAATCTGTTTCAGTAGGGGCCTGAGGGACCGAGTGTCGGGATATGGGATCGAAGCTTCGGCCGGAGCTCGTGAGCGGCGCACGCCACGGTGAGCACCCACGTGTGCTCGTCACCGACGGTGAGAACGTCGGTGCGCTGGCGGTCGTCAGGGCGCTCGAGCTTCACGGATACGAGCCCTGGGTCGCGGCGGCCCACGCCTACGCGCCGGCGTTCCGCTCCCGCGCCACGATGGGGACCGCGCTCGTTCCCGATCCGTGCCACACGTCAGGGGCATTCGTGGACGCGGTCGCCGCGCTCTGCCGGACGATCCGGCCGGCGGCAATCCTCCCGGGGTGCGAGACGGGGATGCTCGCACTGTCGCGGTACGCCGATCGGCTCCCGGACGACGTCGTGCTCGCGGTGCCGAGCATCGAGACGGTGGAGCGGGCCACCGACAAGGCCGAGTTGGCTGAGCTCGCAGCCAGGGCCGGGCTGAGGGCACCGCCGACGTTCTCGATCAGTGCCGCAGAGGCTGGGCGCGAGCTTCCGGTCGAGCTGCCGGCGGTCATCAAACCCCGCCGCTCCCAGATCGTCGACGGCGACGGGTTCCGCGGCTTCGGCGTGCGGCGGGCGGACACGAAGGCGCAGGCCGTGGCGGCGTTGCGCGCGCTGCCCGAGGAACGGGGTCTGGTGCAGCACTACTTCAGCGGCGATCTGTACGGGTTGGGGGGCGTGTTCTGGGGCGGTGAACTGGTGAGTGCCGTGCACCAACGCGCGGTTCGGACCTGGCCGCCAGGCTGCGGCGAGATGTCGTTCGCAGTGGCGACACCGCGTGACGCCGAGCTCGAACAGGCCGCGTGCCGGATGCTGCTCGACCTCGGGTGGTCGGGCTTGTTCCAGCTCCAGTTCCTGGACACGACGGAGGGGCAGCTGCTGATCGACCTCAACCCGAGGGTCTACGGCTCGCTCGGGCTCGCGCTCGGGGCCGGTCAGAACTTGGCGGGCGTGTGGGCCGACGTCGTCACGGGGCGCACCCGCTCAGCCAACGGCTCGTACCGCACCGGGGTCCGCTTCCGCAACGAGCTGCTCGACACCCGCGCACTGTTCGCCGCCTACAGGGCCGGCCCGCACGGAGGCGCGCCGACCCACATCGCGGCCAACGGCGATCCCACCGTGAACGCCTACTTCGACCGCGGCGATCCGAAGCCGGTGCTGGGGCTCGCGCAGTTGGTGGCGGCAAAGCTCAGGGCCCGGTCCGCCCGGGGCCGCTGAGCACCACCGGCGCCGCCGACACAGCTGTCCAGGCCACCGTGCGTCGTCCGGACAGCTGTCCAGGCCACCGTGCGCCGCTCAACCCGGCTCGCGGATCGGCCGATGCACCCCGGGATGCTCGATCTCAACGAGACGCTGCGCTACGTGGTCGGCGAGGGAGGCTCGGATCTTCACCTGAAGGTCGGGTCGAAGCCGATCGTGCGGGTCAACGGACAGCTCGAGCCGATCGAGGACGAGGAGTCCCTGCGGCCGGACGACACCCACCGGATCCTGCACGAGATGCTCACCGAGCAATCGAAGCTGGCCGAGTTCAACCAGGAGCACGAGGTCGACTTCCCGTACTCGGTGCCGGGGCTGGCCCGGTTCCGGGTCAATGCGTTCTTCCAGCGCGGGACGGTCTCGATCGTGGCGCGCGTCATCCCGTTTGCGGTGCGGACGATCGACGAGCTCGAGCTGCCGGCGGTGATCAAGGACGTCGCCGACGAGGAGCGCGGGCTGATCCTGCTGACCGGTACCACGGGATCGGGAAAGTCAACGACGCTGGCGGCGATGATCGATCAGATCAACACCACGAAGCGCCGTCACATCGTCACGATCGAGGACCCGATCGAGTACCTGCACAGAGATGGTCTGTCGATCATCAACCAGCGCGAAGTCGGGATGGACACCGAGTCGTTCAATCGGGCGATGCGGCGGGTCCTGCGTCAGGACCCCGACGTGATCCTGATCGGTGAGATGCGCGACGAGGAGACCGTCCGCTCCGCGCTGTCGGCGGCCGAGACCGGCCACCTCGTCCTCTCGACGGTGCACACCCTCGACGGGCCCGAGACCGTGAACCGGATCATCGATTTCTTCCCGCAGCACGAGCAGAGCCAGGCCCGGGCGATGCTGGCCGGGACGCTCAAGGGGATCATCTCCCAGCGTCTGGTCCCGACCCCGAATGGCGACGGCCGCGTGTGCGTCTGCGAGGTGCTGCGGATGACCGGCCGGGTCCGCGACATGATCATGGACCCCGACGAGACCGGGCGCCTGCGCGAGGTGATCATGGAGGGTGAGTACTACGGCATGCAGACCTTTGACCAGGCACTGCTGCGCCACTACCAGGCAGGGCGAGTGGCGATGGTCGACGCGCTGCGTGTGGCGTCGAGCCCACACGACTTCAAGCTGCTGGTTGCGACCGGCGGGCGGACGGCCACCTCGATGGACGACCTCGTCAAGGGCGAGGACGGTCCAAGCGAGGAGGCAGTCCCCGCGCCCGCCGAGCCCATGGCACCGTCCGCGCCCGCCGAGCCCGTGGCGCCGTCTAACCCGCCGGGTCCGGCCCCGCCACCGATGAGCTCGCCGGCGCCCGGTGGTACGGTCGCGCCGCCGCCCCCTCGCCGGGAGTCGGTACCAGTTCCGGGCCGCTGACCCGCGGCCCCATCGCACATCGGGCCGGCTCGCCGTCAGATTCCCGCTTCAGTTCGTGAAGCATTGCGCTAGACTGGGACATCTGATGGCTAGCGACGACACCTGTCCCGTTTGCCGGACCGCCGAGATCGTGTGCGGCAAGTGGACGCTTCTGGTGATCCGCGACCTCGCCGAGGGCCGCTCGCGGTTCTGCGAGCTCGAGCGTTCGCTGCATGGCATCAGCCCCCGTACCTTGTCGCTGCGGCTGCGTGCGCTCGAAGAAGCGGGGATCGTCGAACGACAGACGTTCCCGGAGGTCCCGCCCCGGGTCGAGTATGCGCTGACCGACAAGGGCCTCGCGCTCGTGCCGCTGATCGAGGACATGCGCCGCTACGGGCGCGAGTGGCTGGGGGGCGAGTGCCAGGACGTCGCCAAGGCGGCAATCACGGACGCCGCGCGCGAGCCGGCCGTCGTCGCCGCCTGATCACCTGACGATGCGCATCGCGCTCGCCGCGGACGAGCTGACGGGCGTTGCCGAGCGTCTTGTAGACGAGCTGCGACGCCGCGGTCACGAGCCGGTCCTCCACGGCGCCTATGCGCAAAGCGAGCGCCCTGACTGGGCGTGGGCGAGCGAGGCCGCCGCCCGCGATGTCGCCGAAGGACGCGCCGACCAGGCGGTCGTCGCCTGCTGGACCGGGACCGGGGCGTCGATCGCCGCCAACAAGGTCACGGGCATCCGCGCTGCTCTGTGCGCCGATGCCCAGACCGCCGACGGCGCCCGCCGCTGGAACGACGCCAACGTGCTCGCGCTCAGCCTGCGGCTGACCTCCGAGGCCGCGCTTGAGGAAATTCTCGACGCCTGGTTCGCCGGCAGCTCGTCCGACGAGGAGGACGACAGGGCCAACGTGGCGCACCTGAGCGCGATCGAGCGCCCCGCGTAGTCGCAATTCGCTGGCCGCGGTGAAGGATCGCCCGCCGCGAGGGCGAAACGGCACCTCGTGCACAACAGCGCTCTGCATGGGGTCCTCGAGGCATTCGCCTCGGACGCCGCCTTCCAGCTGGCTGCGGAGACCGCCCGCGGGGCCGAGGTCCCGTTCGAGGTGACCGAGGAGCGGCGTGGCCGCGCGCCGCTGTACTGCTACCGCTCGCTCACGGGAGCGTTCATCCGCCAACGGCTGGGGATGCTGGCGGCGCTGCCCTCCTACGCGCCGGCGGCCCGGGCACTGGCCCCGCTCGACGGCGTCGAGAACTACCTGCGCCAGCGGGGCGAGCCGCGGATTCGGGACGAGCCACGGGAGCGCGCCGACGCTGCGTTGCGCTCGCTGCTCAGCGCCGTGTTCGACGGGCGCAGCGAGTTCGAGCTCGACGCGGCGCGCTTTGAAACCGCCTACGCCGAGCTCGAGCTGGCCCTGTACGAGGGGCGGGCGATGACGACGGTGATCGCGCCGCTGCTGGGTCTCGCGCTGGATCCGGACACCCGGGAGGTGCCGCTCGGTGACGGGCTCTCGCTGCTCCGGGGGGACGCGCTCGCTGACGCTCCGGCGGATGCGATCTGGGGTGAGGGCGAGGAGCCCAACGTCCTCGTCGTGCTGACCACCACCCAGGAGCGTGCGCTCCGGCCGCCGGTCTCGGTGGCGCGGACACGCTTTCGGCGGACCCTCACGGCGCTGCGGCTTTTCGAGCGCGGCGGCTACGCGCTCGGGCCGGTGGCCTGGACTCGGACGGACGCCGGCAGCTGGCGCAACGTGGCCCTCGGCGGCAGCGGTCGCCCGCGTCTGACCACGTTCCTCCCCGCGGCTCACGAGGACGAGCTGCGCGCGTTCTGCAACCTGATCTCCCGGCGCCCCACCACGGGCGAGGTGGGCTGGGCGCTGTCCCGGTACGAGATGGGATGCGAGCGGCTCGCGCCGTTCGAGGCGCTGACCGACTATCTGCTCGCGCTGCGCGCGATGCTCGAGCCGGAGGGGCCGGGAAGCGGACGGCTGGCCGGAAGGCTGGCCGCGATCTGCGCTCGCCCGCCGGAGCGCCCGGCGCTGGTGGAACGGGTGGCGCACGCGATCTCGCTCGAGCGCGCGGTGATCGCCGGCCTGGCGCCGGCGGAACCCGGCGGGGTCAGCTCGCTCGTCGACGAGCTGGCAGAGCACCTGCGCGCCCTCCTGCGCGACGTGCTCTGTGGCCATCTCGACGGCGATCTGAAGGGACTGGCCGATGAGCTGCTGGCCGAGGCGGCCGCCGCACCCCCGGACCCTGACCTCGCTTCGTTCGAGGACCAGACCGAGCTCCCGAGCCCCGAGTTTCCGAGCTCAGAGCTCCCGAGCCCCGAGTTTCCGAGCCCAGAGTTCCCGAGCCATTAAACTCGTGCGTGGCCGCTCCCTACTCGGTCCCTCCGGGGGCCGGGAGTGTTTTGCCGCCAGGCTCAACACGTAAGTCCTGGGGCTCGTTAGAAGTCAGGGGGAGCGCGATCACAGTTTCGGGCGGGCTCAGGCCCGCTCGTTCTGTTTAACCAGAACAACGACCGGGTTCGCGCGGCCCGGACTGTGGTAAGACGCACGTATGCCAACCGAGCCCGCGCCCCTGACCCTGTCCGAAGCGGTCCACAAGGCGGTCGAGACGTGCTCCCTCTCCGCCGACAGCGAGCCGCTCGACGAGTTCCTCGAGCGATTCGAGGATGCGGACGAGCCGATCAGCGCGATCGCGAACATCGACGAGCTGATCGCGGAGGCGGTGGGGACGATCGCCGCAGACGACCCCGCGCCCGAGCTGCGCATGGCGGGCGCCGTCGTTGTCTACCTGGCGTTCCGCCGCGACGAGATCCGAGCCGAGCCCGAGGAGCTGCTGCGGCTCGCGGCGCGGTCCGAGTTCGACGGCCACCCTCCGCCCGAGATCGTCGAGTGGCTCGAGGACCAGGGTGTATCCCTCCGGTAGCCGCCCAGAAGCGCCCGTCCGGGCGCCGAACGTGCACCCAGACTGCCTGAACCGTCCCCGGACGGGCGACGACGGGTTCGAGGAGCTGTGCCATCTGGTCAGCGACGCCGAACCCGATACCGCGCTGTGCGGCAAGGACGTCACCGGGTACCCGTGGAACCCTCCGTGGCCGCGATGCGAGGCTTGCCTGGCGGTCGCCCGCGAGCAGATGAACTGAGCTGCACGTGACGCGCGACGAGCCGCTTCTGTGCGTGGTGGAGATCCCCAAGGGGAGCCGCAACAAGTACGAGTGGGACCCCGAGCTCGGCGCGATCAAGCTCGATCGGTTCGTGTCCGCGTCGGTCGTGTACCCGACCGACTACGGCTACATCCCGGACACGCTCGCGCCTGACGGCGACCCGCTCGACGTGCTGGTGTGCGTCTCCGAGCCGACGTTCCCAGGCTGCGTGGTGCTGACCAAGGTGATCGGGCTGTTCAAGATGTCGGACGAGAAGGGACCCGACGACCACGTCGTGTGCGTGCCCTGCCACGACCCCGGCTGGAACACGCTTGAGGAGATCGATGATCTCCCACGACAACTGCAGCGGGAGATCAGCCATTACTTCGCCGTGTACAAGGACCTCGACGAGGACCGGCACTCCGAGGTCAAGGGGTGGGGAACCCGCGAAGAGGCCTACCACCGGATCGAGTGGGCCCGCGAGCAGTACCGGACCAAGCAGTCGGCGTAATCATCGGTGTTCCACGTCGAGCTCCGCCAGTTTCCGAACGCGGCCCGCGCCTTCAACCTGAGCGAGCCCGAGCTCCACGACCGGTTTCTCGCCAACTGGGTCGCTGAACGCGTGATCGATTACGACGACCGGCGCTGGTCGCCGGAGAAGGCCCGGCTGACGGTATACGAGGCGCCCCGTCTCCCGCCCGAGGAAATGGGCATGGGCCGCGGGTGGGCGAACGTCACCAAGGCAGGGCGCGAGGTCACCGAGGAGGTCGTGGCCCACGCCCGCCGGGGTGGCGCCGGAGGCTCATCGGATGCCGCCGTCCAGACCTTCAAGTCGTCGATCGAGGAGCGCGCCGCGATCGGGTCGCTGAGCCTCGAGCAGGTCCTGTCGCTGGCCGCCACCCAGAACGCCGGCCGCCGGGTATCAGAGCAGCTCGCCATCGCCGAGCAGGCGGTGTGGGAACTGCTGCATCAGCGCCGGATTGGGGTCTTCCGGGCCGGCGAGGAGGTCCCGGAGGACGAGTGGCAGCTGCTGCTTCTGACGCTCAGCACGTGGACGCGGCGGGCGCCGGGAATCGAGATCAGGCCACGAGATCCTTGATCAACCGCGCACGCTCGGCCTCGGACGCGAACAGGAAGCGGTGCATCTGAAGCAGGCCGTCGACGTCGTGGACGTCGTCGTCGAGGTGGGGGACGAGGAGCAGCGGCTCGCCTCCGAGCTCGCGCTCGAGGCGCTCGATGTTGCGCGCGTCGCGGGCCGCGAGCAAGTGGTAGTCGCGGAAGTTCTCGGTCACGCGGGCGGCGAGATCCGCGCCGAGCGCGCTGGTCAGCGCGGCATCGAGGTCGCCCGGGGCGCCGTCGCCGAGCATGTCGTGGTGGACCCGGTTGACGATCACGCCGGAAAAGGGGAGGCCCTCCTGCTCGAGGGTGTGCGCGAACCAGATCGACTCCTCGATCGGCTCCGCCTGAGCGGAGGTCACGAGCAGGAACGCGGTGGTGTCGGCGGTGAGCATGTCCTGAACCTGCCGGGCCCGGGCGGAAAAGTCGTCGGTCATCCCGCCGAGCAGCTGGAAGAACGTCGATAGGTCCGACAGGAGGTCGATGCCGGTGATCCTGCGCATCGCCGAGAGCAGCGGCGAGGCGCCGCGTCCGATCACCCGCATCCCGATCCCCGTGGGGCGCACGAATGCCTTCAGCGCGCGGCCCTCCAGGAACGACGTCAGCCGGCCGGGAGCGTCGAGGAAGTCGAGCGCGTTCCGGGATGGCGGCGTGTCGAGCACGAGCAGATCGAAGTCGCTGGAGGCGTCGAGGTCGTAGAGCTTCGCGATCGCGGTGAACTCCTGGGAGCCCGAGACCGCCGTTGAGAGCTCGCCGTATACCCGGTTGGCCTTGATCTCCTCGGCCCGCTCAGGCGTCGGCGCGATCCGCTCGATGAGCTCGTCGAAGGTTCGCTTCGGATCGAGCATCATCGCCCACAGCTCACCTTTGACCTCGAGCCCATGGTTCTCGAGGCGAACCGGATCGACGCGCCGCGGCTCGTTGGCCAGCTCCTGCAGCCCGAGCGCGTTGGCCAGCCGCTTGGCCGGGTCGATCGTGACCACCGCGACCTTCGCGCCACGGGCCGCCATCCCGAGCGCGATCGTGGCCGAGGTCGTGGTCTTGCCGACTCCGCCTGAGCCGCCACACACGCACACGCGCTTGCCCTCCAGCAGCTCCGCGATCGACACGCGCGATGAGTCTAGGGCCGGGGGCCCTTGCGGCGCCCTGCACGTGCCGGCTGGGACGAATTCGTGAGCTTCCCGTTCTGGAGCGCGTCGGCCAGCAGCTCGAGCTCGGGGCGCGCGATGTGGTCGGCGAACAGGTACGGCAGCTCGACCAGCTCGAGTCCGAGGCCCTCGCTGAGACGGTCGCGCTGCGTGCGCTGGGCCAGCCCGCGGGCGTGCTCGGAGAGGGCGGCGGAGAGCGCCCCGCGGGCCGCAGGTGTGGCCGTCCGTTCCAGCGCGGCGGTCAGCTTCGCCACCTCTTTGGGCTTGAAGCGCGGCGGGTAGAGCGCGTTCACGATCACCGCGTCGAGGTCGAGCCCCTCCTCGAGCAGCGCCTCGCGCAGCGACAGGGTCTCGTTGACCGGCATCTCCTCGGCCGTCGCCACCGCGACCACGCCGGTGAACTCCCGGTCGGCGATCGTGGCCGCGATCGTCCGGCCCTGGTGGGCGATCGGTCCGACCCGGGCGATCTCGGCGAACGTCTTCGGCGTCTTGAGGATCGCCACGCCGTGGCCGGTGGCGGGAGCGTCGACGATCACGAGGTCGTAGGGCGCCGCGCCACGCGTCCGTCGTTGAAGCTGAGCCAGCTCCCACACCTTTCCCATGCTGAGGAGCTCGCGCATCCCGGGCGTGGCCATCGCGAATGCGTGGAACACGCGGCTCGAGCCCAGCGCCTGCCCGACCCGGCCCGTCTTGACGTTCAGGTACTCCTCCATCGCGTGCTGCGGGTCGATCGAGATCGTGTACAGGCCGGGCGCGAGCTCGACCTCGGCGAACAGCTCGCCCTCGTGCTCGAAGGAGCGCTGGATCCGCTCCTGGCTGGCCAGCTCGGCCACGATCGTGCGCAGCCCGCGGCGCGCCGCCAGCAGGCCGAGGGCGGTGGCGACGGTCGACTTGCCGACGCCGCCCTTGCCGGTGACGAAGATCAGGCGTCGATCGAGGAGACCGGACACGGGGGCGGAAAATACTGGGGAGGGGGCGAATCCGCGCGTCCCGCCTCCTTTTCGGAGGATTCTGCGCGGCGCTTGCGAATACACCCGCGAATGAGTTACTGCGAGCATCGGAGCCTCCCGTGACCGCCACCTCCAAGGTGATTGCGTTCGCCAACCAGAAGGGCGGCGTCGCCAAGACCACGACCACACTGAATCTTGCCGTGGCCTTCGCCGAGGAGGGTCACCGCGTCCTGTGCTGCGACATGGATCCGCAGGGCAACCTGACCATGTCGCATGGCATCGACCCCGACACGCTCGACAAGTCGATGTACGACGTGCTCGTGCACGGCACCTCGATCCGCGAGGTGGTCCGCAAGCGCGAGGTCGATGTCGCCTGCGCGTCGATCGACCTCGCGGGCGCCGAGATCGCGATGTCCACGATGATCGGCCGCGAGCGCAAGCTCCAGAGGGCGCTGGCGCAGGTCGACGACGACTACGACTTCGTCTTCATCGACACCCCGCCAAGCCTCGGCCTTCTGACGATCAATGCCCTCACCGCCGCGCACAAGGTGATCGTCCCCGTCCAATGCGAGTATCTGTCGATGCGCGGCCTGATCCAGCTGCAGAACACCCTGGCGATGATCCGCGAGAACCTGAACCCCGACGTTGACATCGAGGGCATCCTGCCCACCCTCGTCGACGCGCGGACGCTGCACGCCAAGGAGGCGATCGAACTGCTGGAGGAGAACTTCGGAGACCGTGTCTTCGCATCGAGAATCCGCAAAACGGTGCGTTTTGCCGAGGCCCCTGTGAAAGGGATGTCGGTCCTGAAGTACGATCCCGACGGTATCGCCGCGCACTCCTACAGGCAGCTCGCGAAGGAGGTCCTCTCAAATGCCAACCGGTAAACGCGCGAGCATGCGCGAGGGCCCGCTCGCCTCGTTGTTCCGCAAGACGGCCGAGGACACCGGCGGCGAGCCCCCGGAGCGCGTCGAGAACCTCGCGGAAGAGACCGCGCCAGCGGCAGAGCCGGAGCCTGAGCTCGAAGCGGCTCAGGAGCGGATGGCACTGCCTGCGTCTGCAGCTGAGCCGGCTCCCTCGGGCGCCTCGGACGCCTCGGACCCTTCGGAACCGGAGGAGCGCCGGATCCCGAGCCCCCAGGAGCGGCTGCGCTCCGCGTTCTCGGCGGACATCCCGCAGAACGTGATGGATCGCCCCGCGTCCGCGCACCAGCCGGCGGCGGAGCGCGCTCCGGAGCCCGACGTGTACGCGCGCCCCGACCGGATCAGCGACGCATTCGCCCCGCCGGCCACCGTCGGCACGCCGGTCATCCGCGTGGTCGGCGTCGGTGGCGCCGGCGTCAACGCGGTCAACCGCATGGTCGAGGCCGAGATCGAGGGCGTCGAGTTCATGGCGATCAACACCGATCTGCAATCGCTGCAGCAGTGCGCCGCGCACGACACGCTCCACATCGGCGACTCGGTCACACGCGGGCTCGGCTCGGGCTCGAACCCGGATCTCGGCCGCCAGGCGGCGCGTGAGGAGTACGACCGCATCAAGGCGCTGCTGCGAGGCTCGGACATGGTCTTCATCGCCGCCGGCGCCGGCGGCGGCACCGGCACGGGTGCGGCACCGGTCGTCGCCCAGATCGCCCGTGAGGTCGGCGCGCTGACCGTCGGGATCGTCACCCGCCCGTTCCAGTTCGAGGGGTCGCGGCGACGCGAGCAGGCCGAGGTCGGGATCGAGGCGCTGGCGCTCGAGGTCGACACGCTGATCGTCGTGCCCAACAACCGGCTGCTGTCGGTGCTCGACCGCAATGTCTCGATGGTGGACGCGTTCCGCGTCGCCGACGACGTGCTGCGCCAGGGCGTCCAGGGCATCTCCGACCTGGTCACGCTGCCAGGGCTGATCAACCTCGACTTCGCCGACGTGCGCACGATCATGTCCAACGCCGGCAACGCACTGCTCGGCATCGGCATGGGCGCGGGCGAGCGCCGCGCGATCGACGCCGCCGAGCAGGCCGTCGCCTCCCCGTTGCTCGAGACGAGCATGGAGGGCGCCCGCTCGATCCTGCTCTCGATCACGGCCGGCCCCGACCTCTCGCTGTGGGAGGTCAACGAGGCCGCCAAGGCCGTGGCCGAGGCCGCCCATCCCGACGCCAACATCATCTTCGGCGCGATGGTCGACGACAAGCTCGACGAGCAGGTCTGGGTGACGGTCGTGGCCACCGGCTTCGGCAACGCTCGGCCGCGCCCGCGCGACGAGCAGCGGATCGGCTCGGGCAGGCCCGCCCCCGCCGCGCGGCAGGGCTCCCAGGAGCCCGTGGAGCGGACCACGCTGCGCGAGCCACGCGGTGAGCCGCGCGTGAGCCGGGTACGCCGCGCGCCGATCGAGCTCGACGTGCCGGAATTCATCCCTCGGAGATAGCGCCCACGTGGCCGAGCCGCAGCTCGGCGTCGTCGCCGCCGGCCACCCGCTGAGCGCCCAGCGAGGCGCAGAGGTGCTGCGCGAGGGCGGCAACGCGGTCGACGCCGCGCTGGCGGCGATGCTCACCTCGTTCGCGTGCGAGCCGCTGCTCACCGGGCTGGGCGCCGGCGGCTACATGCTGGTCGTCGCTCCCGACCGTGAGCCGGTGCTGCTCGACTTCTTCGTCGGGGTTCCGGGCGAGGGGGTCGATCCTGCCGAGCGCTCGGAGCTCGTCCCGGTCAGCGTGTCCTTCGGTGACGCGGTGCAGATCTTCAACATCGGCGCGGCCTCGGTCGGCGTCTACGGGGTGCCGGCCGGCCTCGCCGAGGCCGCGGAGCGATTCGGAAGCGTGCCGCTCGAGGATCTCGCCCGACCGGCTGCGAGGCTCGCCCGTCGGGGCGTTCCGCTGAGCGCGGAGCAGGCGTACGTGTTCGAGATCCTGGCCGGGATCGTCACCTCGACGCCGGAGGCGACGGCGTTGTTCGCGCCCGAAGGGCGGGTTCTCCGGGAAGGCGACGTGGTCCGGCAGCCCGAGCTCGCGGACACGATCGAGCGGCTCGCCACCGAGGGCGCGGCCCCGTTCTATGACGGCGACATCGCGGCGGCCAGCGTCGAGTGGGTGGCGGCGCAGGGCGGTTTGCTCGGGGCCGCTGACCTCGAGGCGTACCGGGTGGTCGACCGCACCCCGGTCCACGTGGACTACCGGGGCCGCGAGGTGCTGACCAACCCGCCGCCGTCGGCGGGAGGGATCCTCATCGCGCTCGCGCTCGGCATGCTCGGTTCGCGGCCGGGACCGCCGGGAATCGAGCGGATCGTGGAGGCGATGGAGCGCACCCAGGCGGCCCGGACGCCCGCGTTCCTGGAGGGTCTGGATGACCCGCAGTTCGTGTCGAGGTTCCTCGGCGCTCCGCGCTCGCCGGGCTCCGGCCGCGCGGGTCGCTGGGGCTCGACGACGCATATCGGGGTGCTGGACGCCGACGGCTGGGCGTGCTCGGTGACCTGCTCCAACGGCGAGGGCGCAGGGCTGATCGTGCCTGGCACGGGCATTCACCTGAACAACATGCTGGGGGAGGAGGACCTCAACCCCTTGGGGTTCCACCGTCATCCCGCGGGGCGACGGCTGCCGAGCATGATGGCCCCGACCGTGGTGCTGCGCGACGGCGAACCGGAGCTGGTGGTCGGCAGCGCCGGCTCGAACCGGATTCGTTCGGCGATCCTGCAGACGATCATCCGCGTGCTCGACGAGGGGATGCAGGCGCAGGAGGCGGTCGACGCGCCGCGCGTTCACTACGAGGACGGTCGGGTGTACGCGGAGCCTGGGGTCGACGTGGGGCCGCTCGAGCGCGGCGGCCGCAAGATCGCGCGGTTCCGCTCCCGCAACCTGTTCTTCGGTGGCACTCAGGCCGCGGTGCGGGACGAGACGGGCTCGTTCTCGGGGGGTGGGGACCCGCGGCGTGGCGGGGCCGCGATCGTGGTGCAATCGGAGAAGTGATTTCTCGTTTGCTGCCGTGGGCCGCGGCCGCGGGGGTCGCGGCGGCGCTCGCCGTGGCCGGGTGCGGTCTGAACGTTCAGTCGCCCGATCTGTTCCTGCTCACCAGGACGGGTCAGGGAAAGCCGCTCAGGCTGCTGGTTAACGACAGCGGGACGATCTCCTGCAACGGCGCCAAGGCCAAGTCGCTGGCGGATCCCCTGCTGATCCGGGCCCGCGCGCTCGCCCAGGACCTCGCGGACGACGCCAAGGCGAAGCTCAGCATCCCGCGCTCGCGCAACACCGTCGCCATGTACCGGATCAGGCTCGAGAACGGGACGATCACGTTCCCGGATACGGCCGCAAGCCACCGCAAGGAGCTGGCCGAGGCGGAGTTGTTCGCGGTCCAAGCGGCGCAGCAGGCCTGCGGCCTGTCCGGTTAGGCGCAGCGCCACGTTCCGGTCGGGCGGCTACCCTTCCCCGCTTCGTGCTCGTCCTCGCCAGCCAGCTGATCACCACCTTCCAGGCGATCGTGCTCGGGATCATCCAGGGCATCACCGAGCTGTTCCCGATCAGTAGCCTCGGGCATACGGTGCTGCTCCCGAACCTGTTCGGGTGGGACAACATCGTCGCCTGGCAGCGAGAGACGAACTCTCCGTGGCTGGCATTCCTGGTGATGCTCCACGTGGGAAGCGCGGTCGGGCTGCTGATCTACTTCTGGCGCGACTGGGTCGCGATCATCAAGGCGTTCTTCGCGACGCTGGGCAAGCGCCGGGTGGACACGCCGACCGAGCGGCTGGCCTGGCTGATCATCTGCGCCACGATTCCGACGGCGATCCTGGCGGTCGCGCTCGAGCGCGTCGTCCGCGACGCCACCGCCAGGCCGCTCGTCGCGGCGATCTTCCTGGTCGTCAACGGCTTCATCCTGCTCGGCGCCGAACAGCTGCGCAAGCGCTCCGAGGTCCGGGCGCTGGCCCGGCGCGAGGGGATGAAGGACGATGGCGGAAGAAAGCTCGACACGCTCGACTACCGCGAGGCCGGCGTGCTTGGCGTGGCCCAATCGGGCGCCCTGATCGCCGGCATCAGCCGTGACGGCATGTGCATGGCGACCGGCCTCGTCCGCGGCCTCGACAACTCAGACGCCGGACGTTTCGCGTTCTTGCTCGCCACCCCGATCATTCTCGCCGCCGGCGTCTACAAGATCGGCGACCTGACCGGCCCGGCCGGAAACGGAGTCCGGGGCGAGGCCTTCATCGCCGCGATCTTCGCCGCCATCTTCGCGATCCTCAGCGTGCACTTCCTGACCCGCTTCTTCCGCAAGGGGAACCTGAACCCGTTCGGGATCTACTGCCTGGGGTTCGGGGCAGCGATGGTCATCTACAACGCCTAGCGGCGGGAGTACGATCCCGCGGCATGACGTGTCGGGGGTGTGGCAAGGAGAACCGCCCAGGCGCACGCTTCTGCGCCGGCTGCGGGACTGCGCTCGCCGTGACCTGCCCCGCCTGTGGCGCCGACGCCGAGCCGGACGACCGGTTCTGCGCGACCTGCGGGTCGGCGCTGGGCGAGACCACCGCCGGCTCCGTGACCGAGTCGCTCGCCGACGTCGCACACGTCTCGGAGCGTCGCCTGGTCTCGATCCTGTTCGCCGATCTCGTCGGGTTCACATCAATGAGCGAGCATCGCGACCCCGAGGAGGTCCGGGAGCTGCTCAGCGAGTACTTCGAACGCAGCCGCGAGCTGATCGAGCGTTACGGCGGGACCGTCGAGAAGTTCATCGGCGATGCGGTCATGGCGGTATGGGGTACGCCGGTCGCCCGTGAGGACGACGCCGAGCGCGCCGTCCGGGCGGCGCTGGCGCTCACTCAAGCCGTGTCGACGCTCGGGGCAGAGGTGGGGATGCCGGAGCTGCGGGTGCGCGCCGGGGTGCTGACCGGCAACGCCGCGGTCGAGATCGGCGCCGAGCACGAGGGGATGGTGCTGGGCGATGCCGTCAACACGGCCTCGCGGCTGCAGTCGCTGGCGGCGCCGGGCACCGTGCTGGTCGACGACGTGACCCGGCGTTCCTCGGAGGCCGCGATCGCCTACGAGGACGCGGGCACCCATCAGGTGAAGGGCCGCGAGCAGCCGGTGCGCGCCTGGTTGGCGTTGCGCGTCGTGGCGGGTGCCGGCGGTGCCCGGCGCGCGGTCGGCCTCGAGGCGCCGCTGGTGGGACGGGAACGTGAGCTGAGCCTGATCATCGAAGCGGGAGAGGAGAGCGCGTCGCGCGCCGCGGCCCGGCTCGTGACCGTGATCGGCGAGGCGGGCGCGGGCAAGTCACGCCTGTTGTGGGAGTTCTTCAAGTACCTGGACGGGATCCAGGACGTCCGCTGGTGGCACCAGGGACGGTGCCTGAGCTACGGCGAGGGGGTGGCGTACTGGGCGCTGGCGGACATGGTCCGCTCACGGGCAGGGATTCTCGAGGAAGAGGATCCCGCCTCCGCGCGGGAGAAGCTGCGCGCCGCGGTCGAGCAGCACGTCCTCGACGAGCGCGAGCGGCGCCTGGTCGAGCCGCGGCTCGCCCACCTGCTCGGGCTCGAGCACCGCAACGCGCCCGACCGTGCGGACCTGTTCTCCGGGTGGCGCCTGTTCTTCGAGCGGTTGGCGACGACTTCGCCGGTGATCATGGCCTTCGAGGATCTGCAGTGGGCGGACAGTGGTCTGCTCGACTTCATCGACTACATGCTCGAGTGGGCCGGGGAGTTCCCGATCTTCATCCTGGCCTTCGGGCGCCCCGAGCTTCTCGGCGCCCGCCCCGCCTGGCAGCCAACGATGACGCTCGAGCCGCTCGCCGACGGCCCGATGACTCAGCTGCTGAACGGTCTCGTCCCCGGATTGCCCGAGCCGCTGCTGGCCCAGGTCCGCCGCCGAGCCGAAGGCGTCCCGCTGTACGCGGTCGAGACGGTGCGGATGCTGCTCGACCGTGGTCTCATCGTCCAGGACGGCGCCCGGTATGTGCTGACCAGCGATGTCGCGGACCTCGAGGTGCCGGAGACCCTGCACGCGCTGGCGGCGGCTCGCCTCGACAACCTCGACACCAGCGAGCGCGCCCTGCTCCAGGACGCCGCCGTGATCGGCCAGTCGTTCAGCCCGGCGATGCTCACGGCGGTGGCAGGTCGCAGAGCCACCGAGGTGCAGGGACTGCTCGACGGCCTGGTCGCCAAGCAGGTGCTCGGCTACATCGACGACGTCCGGCATGGCGAGCGAGGGCAGTACGTGTTCCTCCAGTCGCTCCTGCGGCAGGTCTCGTTCGCGACGCTCTCGCGCCGGGATCGCAAGGCACGGCATCTTGCTGCCGCCGAGCACCTGCGGACGAGCTGGGGAGACACGGCCGAGATCGCGGAGGTCCTGGCGAACCACTACCTGAGCGCGGTCGAGGCCGACCCTGCTGCCGCCGACGCTCAGGCGATCCGCGCCTCGGCCTGTCACACGCTGGCCGACGCCGGCCGCCGCGCGGTCTCGCTGGCGCTCGGCGAGGAGGCGCGGCGCTATTTCGAACGCGCCGCCGAGTTGACCGATGACCCCGCCGAGCGGGCGAAGCTTCTCGCGGAAGCGGGCGGGGCCGCGGCGCGGACCGCCGACCGGGCCTCGGCGCAGGCGCTGCTCGAGCAGGCGATCGAGGCGCTCGAATCGTGTGGGCGAGTTCGCGATGCGGCTGCCGCCCGGGCCTCGCTCGCGGACCTGCTGATCATGGAGAACGAGCTCGACGCCGCCAGCGAGGTGATCGAGCGGGCGCGAGAATCACTCGATGACGAGGTCGTGCTCGCCGGCCTGGCCGCGACGCGCGCCCGGATCGCATTCCTCGCCGGTGATCATGCTCGCGCACTCCAGGAGGCGGAGCTGGCATTGAGCATCGCCGACCCGCGTCAGTTGCATGAATCCGTCGCGAGCGCCGCCATGACGAAGGCCATCGCCCTGTATTACGACGGCCGGCTGACCGAGGCCGGCGCGCTGATGTCGCTCGGCCTGCAGGTGGCTCTCGACGCCGATCTCGGCGAAGAAGCGATCCGTGGCTACTACAACCTCGCTGACTACCGGGTCGCCACGGGCGCGCCGTCAGAGGCGGCCGTGCTGCTCGAACGGGGGCTCGAGCTCGTGCGGGAGCGCGGCCACCGTACTTGGGAACGGATGCTCCTCACCCAGCAGGCGGAGGTGCACGGTTTCGTCGGTGAATACGCCGAGGCGGCGCGGCTCGCCGACGTCGTGGTGGCGACCGGCGAGGACGATGCCGCCGACATGGCGGCGATGTTCAAGGCGATCATTGCGGCGAAGCAGGGCGATGCGGAGGTGCTCGACGATTGGCTCGCGCATCCGCCCGAAGACAGCGAGTGGCAGGAACAGGAGCTCATGAGGGCTGTGGCCCGAGCCGTGGCCCTGCACGCCCGTGGCCGCAGCGACGAAGCGGCCGAGGTCATCAGGCCTGTCGTCGGTCAGCTCGCGCGGCTCGCGACGGCGGCGGTCTCGATGGCCCTGGATGGGGTCATCGACCTTCTCATCGACGTGGGCGAGCCCGACCTTGTCGAGGAGCTGCTGATGCCGACGGACAAGGTTCGGATCGGGATCGTCGACGGCCAGCTGCTGCGCTGCCGCGGCTTGCTGCACCTTCAGCGCGGCGACCTGGCCGGCGCCGAGCGCGCGCTGTCCCAGGCTGACGCGCTGCTGCGTGCCGCCGGCAACCCGTATTCGCTCGCCCGCAACCTGCTCGATTACGGCACGACGTTCACTGCGCTCGGTCGACCCGGGGACGCAGCGGTCGCGCTTCAGGAAGCCCGGAGGCTGTTCATCAGCCTCGGCACGGCCCCCTGGATCGAGCGGGTCGATCGGGTCCTCGGATCGCTGAGCCCGGAGGGCCCGGAGCCTCAGCCGAAGCGGACCTTGCCGTTGGACCGGGCCCGGGCCTGAGCGCGGTCGACGAAGTCGAGGCGCTTGATCGCCGCCCGGAACAGGCGGGTGACCAGGCGCAGGCGGGCGTTCTCGGAGCGCAGATCGAGCAGGCCCTGCTTCGCGTCGAGTCCGAAGTCGACGGTGGCGGCCATGTCGTACGCGGTCATGTCGGTGAGCTCTGAGGCCTCGGGGTCGCGGTCGGTGGCGCGGCGGACGAGCTCGCCGTAGGCCTCGTGCGCGCCGCTGCGCAGCTCCTCATCCACCGGCTCGGGCCTGTCCTCGACGAACTCGATCACCCCGGCCGGATACGCGAGCTGGCCCTGGCGCTCGACGACCCGGAACGGGCGAGTGCCCCGGGTCAGTAGGTTCATCCGACCGTCGTCCATCCGCTCCAGCACCCGCTCGATCTCGCAGGCGCAGCCGATCTCGCGCAGGCCGTCGTCGGAGAGCCAGACGATCCCGAACTCGCGGTCATCGCGCAGGCACTCGTTCATCATCGTCTTGTAGCGCTCCTCGAAGATGTGGAGCGGGACCAGCTCGCCGGGGAGCGCGACGAGGCCGAGCGGGAACAGCGGAAAGTCACGCGCGAGCCGGTCCGACATGCGCAGAGTCTACGAGGCCGCTTATGCCCGGGCGGTCAGCAGCAGGTTGTAGAAGATGGCCGGCGGCAGCATCGGCTCGAACACCCGCTCGTCGAGCTTCTGCAGCCACAGGTAGCCGTGGAACGCGTACTGGCGCCACGCCATCGGCACCTGGGCCGGGTCGGCGGTGGCCTCGAGCGCCCGGTTGAACCACCCGAACCAGTTGGCGACGAGCTCCTCGCCGCGCACCCGGACATCCGAGAAGCCCGCCCGGCGCGGATAGGCCGCGAGCGAACCCGGGGTGAAGGCGTGGATGTCGACGAACCGCTCCAGAGCGTGCTCGGCCTGGGCCTCGGTCCCGGGCCCGGCCGGCGGCGCCGGATCGGCGCGCAGAGCGGCACGCCACGTCGGCGCCAGGCGATGGGCCCCGATCTTCGGCACCGAGGCGAGCTTGTCGCCGAACCGGGAGGGCTCACCGGCGAACGCGATCCGGCCGCCGGGCGCGAGCACACGATGGAACTCGGCGAAGGCGCGGTCGAGATTCGGCAGGTGATGGAGCACGGCGTGACCAAGCACCAGGTCGAAGCTGTTCTCGGCGAACGGCAGCGACTCGGCGTCCGCGCGCGCGGTGCGGACCTCCACGCCGAGCCGCTCGGCGTTTCCGGCGAGCGTGCTCACCATGCCCGGGGAGATGTCGGTGCAGGTCGCCTCCTCGACGATGCCCGCCTGCAGCAGGTTGAGGCTGAAGTAGCCCGTGCCGGCGCCGACCTCGAGTGAGCGGGGATAGCCGCGGTCGAGCTCTGACCCGAGCAGCTTGCGCAGCTTGCCGATCACCTGCGCCTGGCCGACGTCGCCGAAATCGATCCCCCACTTGGAGTCGTAGCTCTCCGCTGCGACATCGTGGTAGCGCGTGTTGACGTCGCGGATCTCCTCCGCGGTCCGTGTCGCCGTGGCTCCCATGGCCGCGTCACATTACCCTGTCCGCCTGCCAGTGAACGCCTACGTTCAACGTGATCAACCACCCGGCGTGCCGCCGCTCGAACTGACCGGCGAGCGCACGCTCCCCGACGTCCCCGCCGAGAACTACTGGTTTCAGCGGCACCTCGCCGTGTACGAATGGATCGCGGAGCGTATCGCCGGCGGTCGCGCCCTCGACCTGGCCTGCGGCGAGGGCTACGGCTCGAACGCGCTGGCCGCCCGAGCCTCCGCGGTGGTCGGCCTCGACGCCAACCCGGAGGCGTTCGAGCACGCCCGGCTGCGCTACCAGCGGCCGAACCTCAGCTTCGAACGCGGCCTGGTGGAGACGTTCGGCGAGCCCGGCGCGTTCGACGCAGTGGTGTTCCTGCAGACGATCGAGCACGTCCAGGATCCCGAGGCTGTGGTCGGACACATCCGCTCGCTGCTGACGCCGGACGGCGTCGCCTACATCTCGACGCCGAACGTGCTGACGCTGGCGCCGCCGGGCGCGGAGAAGTCCGGGAACCCGTGGCACATCAAGGAGTACCGCGCTGCGGAGTTCCGCGCCCTGTGCGAGACGGCGTTCGGCCACGTCGAGCTGCTCGGCCTGTTCCACGCCCGCAAGCTCCGCCTCCACGCGCTCGCGCTCAAGCTCGGCTGGGACAGCGTCCACGCTGCGCTGCGCATCACGAAGCCGTTCTACGACCGGTTCACGCCGGCCATCGCCTCGAGCGACTTCGCCCTGCGCGGCGACCGGCTCGACGAGGCGCTCGACTTCCTCGCGATCTGCCGGCAATGAGTTCGGCATCGTCCCGCCGCGCCCCCGGGGAGCTGGCGATCGTCCTGCACACCCACATGCCCTATGTGGAGGGCTTCGGGACGTGGCCGTTCGGTGAGGAGTGGCTGTGGGAGGCGATCGCGACCTCATACGTGCCGCTGCTTGGCATCCTCGGAAAGGCTCCGATCACGCTGTCGCTGACTCCGGTGCTCTGCGACCAGCTCGAGGACGCGAGCGCCATGGCTCGCTGCACGGAGTTCCTGGAGACGGTCCGGCCCGAGTCGCACCGGCTCGACATCGAGCGCTTCCGCCGCGAGGGCCAGCCCGGGCTCGCTGCCGAGCTCGAGCGCTCGGCCGACGACTACGTGGCCGCCGTGCAGACGCTGAAAGGCCTTCCGGATGGGCTGCTCCAGGAGCTGGGCCGACACGCTGCGTGGACCTCGGCAGCCACTCATGCCGTCCTTCCCCTGCTGGCCAGCGACACCGGGGTCGCGCTCCAGGTGCAGACCGGCGTGGCCGCCCACCGTCGCCGCTTCGGGGAGTGGGAGGGAGGCTTCTGGCTGCCCGAGTGCGGGCACGGCCCCTGGCTGAACCCGCTGCTCGAGCAGGCTGGCGTACGCAGCACGTGTGTCGAGCTCACGAACCGCTTCGGGCTCGGCGATGCTCGCCATCTGCGGCCGCTGTCGACGCCCGACGGTCCGGTCCTGTGGCCGGTCGACCGCCAGACGATGTCACTGGTGTGGGGCGGGTCCGGCTACCCATCGGACGGCTGCTACCGGAACTATCACCACTACACCGAGCACCGCCACCGGGTGTGGGGGATCAGCGGAGCGCCGTACGACCGCGAGGCCGCCGCGGCGTGCGTGGCCCGCGATGCCGCCGACTTCGTCAACCGGGTCCGCGGTCGCGTGCAGGACGGCGGGGTGTGCGTGTGTGCGCTCGACACCGAGCTGCTCGGCCACTGGTGGTACGAGGGGGTGGCCTGGCTGAACGCGGTGCTCGACGAATGCGCGCGCCAGGACGTGCCGCTGACCACGCTCGACGATGCCCTCGAGCGCCATGAGCCCGTGCCTGCGGGCGTCGAGCTCGGGATCACCAGCTGGGGGGCGGGCGCCGATCTGCGCACCTGGAGCGGGCCCGCGGTGGCAGACCTGGCGTGGCAGGCACGTTCGCTCGAGCTCAGGCTGCTCGCTTTCGCTGGGCAACCGGGCGAGCGGGCGCTGCGGGAACTGCTGGCGCTTCAGTCGAGTGACTGGGCGTTCATCGCCACCAACGACCTCGCCGGGCCGTATCCCCACGAGCGCGTCGCGGGCCATGCCGCAGCGCTCGAGCGGGCGATCAGCGGCGACTACGACGGTGAGCCGACGTTGCGAAACCTGGCGCCAGATCTCACCGGATGGCGCGGCTGACTATTCCCAGCGGAACGTGCGCGGCGTGTCGCGCATCCGGATCAGTCGCGCCGGGATCCCGCCGACGACCGCGTTGTCCGGGACGTCACAGGTGACGACGGAGCTCGTCCCGATCACCGCGTTGTTCCCGACGGCGACACCGCGCAGGATGCAGGCCCCGTAGCCGATCCACACGTGGTGGCCGACGTCGACGTTGCGCTTGTAAATCCCCTGCTGGCGGATCGGCCGCTCGACCTCGACCATGCCGTGATCGAAGTCGATCATCATCACCCGGTCGGCGATGATGCACTCGCGCCCGATCGAGACGTGCTGGAACGCGGAGATCGTGCACTCCTGTCCGAGCACGGATTTGGCGCCGATCTCAAGCTCGCCCTCGTGCACGCGAACCTTGGTGCCGTGCCCGATCCACGACCAGCGGCCGAGCGTCACCGAGGCGCCGCGCCCGATCTCGAATTTCACCCTGGGGCACACGAAGCACAGCCCGTCGGTGCGCAGTCGCCCGCGCCAGCGCAACTTCAGCCACAGCCAGCGCACGATCAGCAGCGCGTACCCCGGCGTCAGCATGTGGTTGCGCCGCGCGAACTTCAAAAACCTCAGCGGGCCGCCGCGCAGGGGCGGAGGGGCGGATCTGACGTACCGCGGGATCGCGGGCGCCGCTGCGAGGCGCTCCAGCTGCTCGGTGGCCACCGGCTGCACGCCGGGGATCGTAATGGGACGGTGGGGGCGACGGGCGATCCCCACCCCCTGGCATGATTGCCTGCCGCATGGCCAATGACGAGCGGAGCCTGAGCGAGCGCCTGCTGAGCGGCGACAAGCGTGCCCTGGCGCGCGCGATCTCGCTGGTCGAGAACGACGACCCCGAGGGCTGGAGCCTCGTCCGCGAGGTCTACCCCCACACCGGGAAGGCGGCGATGCTGGGGTTCACAGGTCCGCCGGGCGTGGGCAAGTCGACGCTCCTCGGGGCGCTCACGAAGCTCGAGCGCGGTCGTGACCGGTCGGTCGCCGTGCTCTCGATCGACCCCTCGTCGCCATTCACCAAGGGAGCGCTGCTCGGAGATCGCATCCGGCTGAGCGATCACTTTCTCGACCCTGGTGTGTTCATACGGTCGATGGCCAATCGCGGAGCGCTCGGCGGGCTGAGCGAGGCGACGCTGCAGGCGGCGCTGCTGATGGACGCCTCGGGCCGCGACGTGGTGCTGCTCGAGACGGTCGGGGTCGGCCAGGCCGAGGTCGACATCATCGATCATGCCGACACCGTCGTGCTCGTGCTGATGCCGGGCTCGGGTGACTCGGTGCAGGCGCTCAAGGCGGGGGTGATGGAGATCCCCGACGTGATCGTCGTCAACAAGGCCGACCATCCGCTGACCGACACGATGGTGCGGGAGATCAAGGGTGTGCTCGCGCTCGGCCCGCGCGAGGGGTGGCAGGTTCCGATCGTCAGGACCGAGGCCGTGCGCGGCGAGGGGGTGGAGGAGCTCGCGGAGAAGCTCGCCGAGCACCACGAGTACATCGAGGCCGAGGGCACGCTGTCCGAGCGCCGCCGGCGCAACCTGATGAGCGAGGTCGTGGCGATCGCGACGTTCCGGATGCGCCGCGAGCTCGAGGATTCGATTCGCGAGGACCCCGAGGTGCAGGAGCTGCTCGACCGCGTCGTCTCACGCGAGCTCGACCCGGCGAGCGCCGCGACCCGGATCCTGGAGGAGCGCGTCCGGCAGTGAGGCGATGTCCGCGGCGCTGACCCCACCGTTTGCGGTGGCCGCGCTCGTGCTCTGCATCGCGGGGGTGGCCAAGCTGCGCGCGCCGGACGGGGCGGCGCGAGCCCTGACCGCGGTCGCGCTGCCCGGTTCGGCCCCGCTGGTCAGGCTCGGCGCGGTGACCGAGGTGGCGATCGGGGCGTGGGCCCTGATCCGGCCCGCGGCGATCAACGCGGCGCTCGTCGCGTTGCTCTATGCCGTGTTCTGCGGGGTCTCGCTGGTGCTGGCGCGCCGGCACGCCGACTGCGGCTGCTTCGGCGAGACGGGCGGCCCGGCCTCTGGGCTGCAGTCGCTGCTCAGTGGCGCGCTCGGGCTGATCTGCGCCGCCGCGGCGGTGGTCGGTGCGCACGGGATCGGATGGGTGTTCGCCAGCGCCGGTGCTGCGATCGGGATGGTCGCGGCGGTCGGCGTCGCGGGGGCGGTATACGCGGCCGTGCTCGTCTACACGGCGCTGCCCCAGGCGTGGGCCGCGTGGAGCGGCCGATGAGCGTCAGCGAACGGCTCGCCACTGCCGTCGGCGCGGTGCTCGAGCGCCGGATGTCCCGCCGCAGCGCGGTGGCGCGTGCGGCGGTGGCAGGGTCGGCGTTCGCGGTGGCACCGCTCGACTACCTCCTGCGCCCCGGCACGGCATGGGCCCGGATCACGCCGTCGGACTGCGCCAGCGGCAAGTGCACAGACGGCTACACCGCGTTCTGCTGCGAGATCCAGCATGGCTTCAACCGCTGCCCGCAGGGCACGTACATCGCCGGCTGGTGGAAGTGCACCGACTACCGGGGCGCCGGCCTCTGCCATCGCGAGGGCGTCCGCTACTACCTGGACTGCAACCGGGTCCCCGGCACCACGTTCCCGGGCGGGTGCCAGTGCGCCCATGGCGACTGCAACCGCCGCCGCGTCGACTGCAATCACTTCCGCTACGGGCAGTGCAACACCCAGGTGCAAGGCACCACCGAGGTGGTGTGCCGGCTCGTCATCTGCCAGCACCCGGCCGACGTCGCCGAGCTCGCCTGCAACGGCACGCTGAAGGTCGACAACCGGACCTGCGCCCACGAGGCGGACTGTCTGCGCGGGCTCGCCCACCAGGCCCCCGGGGGCGGTGGCGCATGACGATTCTCGTCTCGGTCGAGACCGTGCTGCTCGTGCTCCTGATCGTGCTCGTGGCCGGCCTGCTGCGCAGCCACGCCGAGCTTCTGCGTCGAGTGGGCGCCGCGGACGGCGATTCGGGCCGCGCGTCCGCCCCGCCGCCCACGCCGCGACGGAAGCCCGGCGAGGCCGCGCCCGGCCTGATCGGCGACACCCCCACCGGCGATCCCGTCAGCCTTTCGTTCGAGGGCGGTGCCGCGGGCCCGACGCTGCTGGCATTCCTGAGCACCGGCTGCAGCACCTGCGCGGGGTTCTGGGATGAGTTCGACGACCAGGCGCTCCCCGGCGGCATCCGGACCGTGATCGTGACCAAGGGATCCGGACGCGAGCAGCCGGCCCGCGTCCGGGAGCTGGCTCCGGCCCGCGTGCCGGTGCTGATGTCTTCGGCCGCGTGGGGCGAGTACGGCGTGCCCGGCGCGCCGTACTTCGTACTCGTCGACGGCTCGGTGCAGGGGGAGGGCGTGGCCACGACGTGGAGCGCGCTGTCCTCGCTGGTCGGCGACGCGATCGCGGACGGGCGGGCGGGCGTCGACGAGACGCTCGCCGCGGCAGGGATCGGCCCTGACCATCCGAGCCTCTACCCGGCGGGTCGCCGGGACCCGTGACCGAGCTCGTCGTGCTCGGCTGCGTCGCGGCGGTGGCCGGCGCGGTCGCGGCGGCCTGGTCGCCCTGAGGCGAGTCGATGCTCGCGAGCATCACCCCGCTCGGTGAGCGGGGCCGGCATTCGCGGTGGACGGTGACGGTGGCGGCGTTCCTGCTCGGCGCCACCGCCGCGGGCGCGGCGACCGGGGCGCTGCTCGGCTCCCTCGGCTCGCTGCTCGCTGGCAGCCTCGGCACGCAGACCCGCCTGGCCCTGCTCGCCGTCGCCGCCGGGGGCGCGCTGGCGCTCGAACTCTCGCCGCTCGCGACTCCCGGCCCGCGCCGCCAGGTCGATTCGCGCTGGCTCGACGAGTACCGCGGCTGGGTGTACGGCGCCGGCTACGGGGCGCAACTGGGCGTCGGCGTGGCCACGATCGTCACCAGCGCGGCGACGTACCTGGCTCTGATGGCGGCCGTGCTCTCGGCGAGCGCCACGAGCGGCGCGGTGATAGTGGGTGTGTTCGGGGCCGCCCGCGGACTCCAGCCGCTCGCCGCCGGTGGGGTGCGCCGCCCCGAGCAGCTGCTTGCGCTCCACACCCGGCTGCGACGGTCGCGTCGACATGTGCACGTGCTTGCCGCCGTGCTGCTGCTCGCCACGGCCGCGCTGGCGGCAATCGGGGCGGTGGTGTGATCCTCGAAGCGCACGGGCTGCGGGTCGAGCTCCCGCGCGGCTGGAGCGGCCGGATCTTCGCCCGCGACGACGGGATCGCGACGCTGCACGCCGGCAGCTTCCCGGTCAGCCTGCACGATGGCGACTTCGGCGAGCACAGCACCGCGCTGATGCCGGACGGCGGCTCGTTCTTCGCGCTCACCGAGTACCGGCCGGGCGGCGGCCTCGAGCCCGGCGTCGGGCTGTTCGCGCCGAACGGGCCCCCGCGCCAGCTCGACCCGTCGCGGTTCTCCGTCCGCGGACTGGCACATCCGCGACCGGGGCAGCTCGGGACGCAGCACTTCTTCACCGCCCATGGCCGGCCGCTGTGCCTGTACGTGGTGATCTCCGGCGGGCGGATGGGCCGGCGCTCGCAGCTTGCCGCACTCGATCATGTGCTCGGAACCGTGCAAATCGCGCAGCGCACCTAGTCAGAGCCGCCGCGATCTGCGACGCTCCCAGGTGAGATGGGGGTGAGGCGGGACGTAGACGAGCAGCAGGTCGGGCGACGAGAGTTCCTCGCCGCGGCCGGCGCCGCGGGAGCGTCGCTGGCGCTCGCGGCGTGCGGGACCAGCGGGGACGCCACCACGCACGCCTCGGCCCTGATCGAGGCCGCGAAGAAGAAGGCCAAGGCGCCGACGCCGAAGCTGCCGGGTCCGGGCTCGATCAAGGCGCTCCAGCGCGCGATGAAGGGCCACGTGTTCACGCGCTCGACGCCCGGCTTCGCATCGGCGTCGCACGTCTACAACGAGCGGTTCGACGGCGTCAAGCCGTTGGTCGTCGCTCGGCCGGTCAGCGCCGCCGACGTCGCCGCGGGCGTGAACTGGGCGGTCCACAATGGTGTCTCGTTGCGGGCACGCTCGGGCGGCCACAGCTACGCCGGCTACTCGACGCTGTCCAATGGGCTGGTGCTCGACCTGCGCAGGCTGAACGGCATTTCGGTGAACAAGCACGCCAAGACGGCCACGATCGGCGCCGGGGCGCAGTTGATCGACGTCTACAACGGGCTGGCCAAGCAGGGCGCCGCACTCCCGGGCGGATCGTGCCCGTCGGTGGGAATCTCCGGCGTCACGCTGGGCGGTGGCATGGGCCTCGCCGGGCGCGCGTTCGGGTTGACGGCCGACAATCTGATCGGGGCGACGATCGTGACCGCTGACGGCAAGATCCGCACCGTTGACGCCCATCACAATCCCGACCTGCTGTGGGCGCTGAAGGGGGGTGGCGGCGGCAACTTCGGGGTCGTCACCCAGTTCACGTTCAAGGTCCACGCGATGCCGCAGAGCGCCACCGACTTCTTCGTCACGTTCCCGTGGTCGGAGGCGTCCGACGCGATCGCCGCGTGGCAGTCGTGGGCGCCGCACGCCCCGGACGCGCTGACTTCGATCTTCCACCTCAACGGGCCCGGGAGCAGCGCCGCGGTCCAGGTCAGCGGTCAGTACCTCGGGCCGCAGAGCAAGGTGGGGAGCTTCCTCGGACCGCTCAAGGCGGTCCGCGGGGCGCAGGTGACCACCGGACAGCACGACTGGGTGACGCTCCAGATGCTGTGGGCGGGATGCCTGACCAAGACCCTCCCGGAGTGCCACACGATCGGCGCGGCCCCGGGGGGCACGCTCGCGCGCGCCAGCTTCCAGGCCAAGTCCGACTACGTGACCAAGGCGCTGCCCGCCGCTGGCCGCGCAGCACTGGTCAGCGCGGTGGAGAAGCGGCAGTCGCAGCCGGGATCCGGCGCAATCCTGTTCGACTCCTACGGTGGGGCGATCAACCGGGTCAAGCCCGGCGCGACCGCCTTCGTTCACCGCAACGCGCTGTTCTGCATCCAGTACCTGAGCTACAACGGCGGCGCGGCGTGGCTGCAGCAGACCCACGGCGCGATGGCCAAGTACGTCTCAGGCCAGGCCTACCAGAACTACATCGATCCGAACCTGAAGGGCTGGCAGAAGGCGTACTACGGATCGAACTATGCGCGCCTGCAGAAGATCCGCAAGCAGGTCGACCCCCACCACCACTTCACCTTCCCGCAGGCGATCGGCCGCTGACCGCGTCTCTCAGGCGAGGCTGCCGGTGTACCTGGCGGCGTCGTGGCCGGGGATGGCCACGCACCGAGTTCGGTTCACCCGCCGCGGGTTGACGTACGAGGCCTGCAGCTCGGTGGCCACGGCGACGCCAGACACGAGCCTGGTTTTCGTGATCCGCACCGAGATCGTGAATGGCACTGACACGCCGCGGGCGTGCCTGCGACCCCCGCAGGTCAGGGCGGCGAAGAACCTGCCCCGTCCGACGTAGCGGTCCGTCGACAGCAGCCCCAGAACGACCGAGTCGGTGCCGCTCGGGCGCTGGCGGACCAGCTCGACCTGCGCGCAGCCGCCGGTGGGGCATAAGGGCGTGAACGTCCAGGTGCGCTGCACGCGCTGCCCCACGCGCTCGCCGCTGATGTGCACCGCCACCGTGATCTTCCCGGCGACCGAGAACGTTCCTTCCAGGCGCGCGGTCGCGCTCGGGTCGCTCTGCGCCGCGGCGACTCCCGCGCCGGACAGCGCGGCGGCCGCGGTCACGAGCCAGGTGGCGATCCTGCGGTGCCCCATCAGATGACGTGCAGTGGCGTTCCCACCGGCACCCGCGGCGCCAGCCAGGCGATGTCGTGGTTGAGCATCCGGATGCACCCGTGCGAAGGGTCGCCCGGAATGAGCTGCGGCGCGTCCCACTGGCCATGGATGCCGACGACCCCGCCCCCGGGCCATTCGCTCAGCACCGAGTAGTCCGAGGTCCCGAGGGCATACGGCCAATACGGGGAGGAGGGGTCGCTCACCCGGAAGCGCTCGCGGATCCAGAAGTGGCCCGGCGGCGTTGGGGTGCTCGGCTTGCCGATCCCGACCGGCGCTCTGAACACGCGACGGCCGTCGTGGTAGGCGGTGATCCGTTCAGTGTGGCGGTCCACGACGAGCAGCCAGCGGGTGATCTCGAACGCGCGCAGCTCGCCCAGCCGCACCCATCCGGTCCGGCCGTTGGGGCGACCCGGGATCCGGAGCTCCACCCACGTCCGGCGGTGCGTGTCGGACCGCTCGCGGAGCAGCAGGTAGACCTCGGGGAACCCATCCTCGGTCCGCATGTGGAGCGAGCCGACCGTGCGAGCCCGGGGCAGCGGGCGGGCGAAGATCGGCCCGGGATGCCGCGGATTCGCCCACCGCGACAGCGTCCGCTCGTTGGAGAGGGTGACCGTGCGAACCGACGGCTTCGGCGGTCGCCGCTTCGGCAGCTTGTACGCGGAGCCGACGTCCGCCGGGCCGAGGGCCACCGCCACCACCAGGAGCGCCGCGACTGCCGCCGGCGCCCGGATGCCCCACCTTCTCGTCATCGCCCGCTCAAAGGTAGGGCACGGCGGGG
>DASXOS010000133.1:0-1631 GCA_036494115.1 Solirubrobacteraceae bacterium
CGGGTGTGTCCCGTCTGCAACGGCCGCGGGCTCGAGTCCCAGAGCCAGGGCATCTTCTCGATGTCCCAGCCGTGCTCGAACTGCCACGGCTCCGGAACCGTGATCGACGAGCCGTGCCCCACCTGCCAGGGCAGCGGGGCCCAGCGCTCGGTCAAGCGGATGCGCGTCAACATCCCCGCCGGGGTCAAGGACGGCAGCCGGATCCGGCTGGCCGGCAAGGGCGAGCCTGGGTTTGCTGCTCCGGGATCCGAAGCAGGAGCTCCCGGCGACCTCTACGTGATCACGCGCGTGGCCGACTCCTCGGTGTTCAAGCGCAACGGCGACAACCTCGAGGTCGAGGTGCCGCTGACGATCCCCGAGGCGCTGCAGGGAGCGGTCATCGAGGTGCCCACGCTCAACGGCTCAAAGCGGCTGCGGGTCCCTGCCGGGACCAAGCACGGCACGGTGCAGCGCCTGCGCGGCGAGGGACCGGCGCGGCTGGGCGGCAAGGGCAACGGCGATATCCACTACCGCTTCGTGCTCGAGGTGCCCGCCTCGCTGTCACCGGAGCAGTCCGAGGCCGTTGACAGGCTGTCGAAGGTCATGAACGGGAACCCGCGCGAGCGCCTGTTCGCGGCGGCCGGCGGAGACGCGGTGTGATGGCCACCCGCCGCGTGCGCACCACCACCCGCGTCGAGGTCTCCTCAGACCGCGGCGTGTTCATGATCTCGGTGGCCGCCGAGCTGGCCGAGATGCATCCGCAGACGCTGCGGATGTACGAGGCGCGCGGGCTCATCGAGCCCCAGCGCTCGCCCAAGGGGACGCGGCTGTACTCCCAGAAGGACGTCGACCGGCTGCGGCGCATCCAGGAGATGACCGCGGAGCTGGGGATGAACTTGGCCGGCGTCGAGCGGGTGTTCGAGCTCGAGCAGCAGCTGGACTCGATGGCGCGCAAGGTGGCCTCGCTGCAGAAGCGAGCCGAGGAGCTGAGCGCGGAGGTGGCGCGGCTGGAGGCGATCCGCCGCGACCTGCGCGCCGAGATCGTGCCCTATGTGCGCGGCGGCGAGCTGGTGCGCCACGCCGACCTCCGGGGTCTGAACTTCGGCGTCCGAGCGAGGACGGGGCGCAGAGATCCGGGCTGAGACCGGGCTCCTGGGGGTAACTGGCACCGCACCGATCTAACGTTTCGGCGTGTTGGGGGTGTGCAACGATCTCCTCACGGGAGATACGACCGCGCCCGCCCCGGGTCGCATGCCGGTTTGAGACAGAACAGGGAGTGAACGCTTCATGGGTATTTCCAGCTGGGGAATGACACGGGCGCTGCGCCGCGTCGGGATCGCGATCGCGGCGGCGGCATGCCTGCTGTCCGCCGGCGCGCTGTCCGCCGCGCCCGCCGTGGCCGCCGGCTCGAGTACCCACTGGACCTGGCTGGGCGCCGCGCCGGCCAACGGCAGCGTCTCGCTGGCGCTTCCGCTCAAGGCCGACGTCACCGGCCTCGAGCGGTTCGCCGCCGCCGTGTCGAATCCCAAGTCGGCCCGGTACGGCCAGTACGACTCGATCGCCAACCTGGCCAAGCGCTTCGGTGCCCCCGCGGCCGAGCGCGCGCGGGTGCTCAGCTACCTAGAGCGCGCGGGCGCCACCGGCGTCAAGGT
>DASXOS010000134.1:0-54547 GCA_036494115.1 Solirubrobacteraceae bacterium
ATCCACCTCGGCGCTCGGGCGAACGCGGACTACGCGTTCGAGGCGATGGCCGACGGCGATGAGGTGACGTTCGGGGATGTGCGCCTGGTGGTGCTCGAGACCCCTGGCCACTCGCCGGAGTCGATCTCGATCGTCGTCTACGACCGCGAGCGCGGCGAGGACCATCCGTACGCGGTGCTCACCGGCGACACCCTGTTCATCGGCGACGTGGGCCGTCCCGACCTGCGCGCCGCGCTGGGATGGAAGGCCGAGGACCTCGCGGGCATGCTCTACGACTCGCTGCACGACAAGCTGGTTCCCCTGCCCGGGGAGACGCTCGTGTATCCCACGCACGGCGCGGGCTCGCTGTGCGGCAAGTCGATCAGTACCGACACGGTGTCGACGATCGGGGAGCAGCGCCGCTACAACTACGCGCTGCAACCGATGAGCCGTGAGCGATTCATCGAGATCGTGACCGCCGATCAGCCTGATGCGCCGGCGTACTTCACCTATGACGCTCAGCTCAATGCCCGCGAACGTCCGACACTCGAGCAAGCGCTCGAGCACGAGCTGCGCCCGCTGACGCTCGACCAGGTACTCGAGCTCACCGGCCAGGACGCGCAGCTGCTCGACACGCGGGGCCGCGCCCGGTTCGAGGCGGCCCACCTGCGAGGGGCGGTCAACATCGGCCTTGATGGCAGCTTCGCCACCTGGTGCGGGACCGTGCTCGACCAGGAGCGCCAGATCGTGCTGATCGCCGACCCGGGGCGCGAGCTCGAGGCGGCCACCCGACTGGGACGGATTGGGTTCGACAGCGTGGCCGGATTTCTCGAGGGTGGGATGGAGCCGCTCGCCGAGCGGCCCGAACTGGTGGCGCGCATCGAGCGGATCAGCGCCGGCTCGCTCGCCGAGCAGCTCCGGACGGACGCGGCGCCGGCCGTGATCGATGTCCGCAATCCGTCGGAGTGGGTGCAGGGGCGGATCGGCTCGGCGCAGAACCTCCCCCTGTCGCGGCTGCGCGATCGGCTCGACGAGATCGATCCGGGTCGGCCGGTGGTCACGTACTGCGGGTCGGGCTACCGCTCGGCGATCGCTGCCAGCCTGCTCCAGCAGGCCGGCGTCGAGCATGTCTCGAACCTCGTGGGCGGGATGACCGCGTGGGAGGCCGCGGAGCTCCCCACGGTGGTCGCGGCCTGATCAGCCGGCGCCGGGGAAGCAGCTGGGCCGCGGCGCGCTCGCCTGATCAGCCCGTGCGGGCGGCCCGCCGGGCCGCGGCGCGCTCGCGGAGCTGCTCGTACTCAACCAGCCGCTTGAGCTGCTGCAGCGATCGGCGCAGATGCCCGTTGACCGTGGGGGCGGCGATCCGCTCGGCCACCCATCCGGACATGCCGGACCCCGCGACCCCGTAGGCGAGACGCAACTCGACCCGGGTCAGGCCGCCGGGCGTTTCACGCAGCCGATAGCGGCCGCGCTGGTCGATCCCGGTGACCGAGGTCCAGGCGAGATCGCACGGCTCGGTGTACTCGACGATTTCGATCAGGCCGCCGATCTCCGCGGAGCCGACCCTGAGGAGCATGCGGTAGCGAGCTCCGAGACCGGTCGCCGGCTCGCCCTCCACCTCCCAGCGGGTCACCCCGGACATGAAGCTCAGCGCGCGCTCGGGATCGGAAACGATCGACCACACCTTGTCGATCGGCGCGTTGATGTGGAGTGTCGCCGTGGACCTCATCCCAGGACCGGCAGCCGCCGCTCGGCGGCGAGCGCGTCGAGGGCGTCCTGCATGAGCCGGATCAGCTGGTCGTAGACCTCGTCGACGTCGGGTTCCGGACCGAACTCCTCCCGCAGATTGATCGCCGGCAGCGTCTCGATCGTGATCTTCGCCGGCATCGGGATGTGCCCCGCCATGTCCCCGATGTTCACCCCCCATGGGAGTGAAAGCGAGATCGGCAGCACCTTGAGCCGGAACATCTTGTCGAGCCGGAGCAGCCGGGCCAGGCCCTCTCCCCGCGTCAGGAACAGCGCCGTCTCCTGGCCGCCGATCGAGACCACGGGGACGATCGGCACGTTCTGCTCGAGCGCCAGCCGGATGAACCCCTTGCGGCCATTGAAGTCGACACGGTTGCGGGACCAGCTCGGCCGGTGCACCTCGTAGTCGCCGCCGGGGTAGACGAGCAGCGCGGCCCCGGACTCGAGCGCCTTCTTGGCGTTCGCAGGCGAGGCGGCGACGGTTCCGAACCGGCGCAGCTGACCCAGGCCGGGCATTGACAGCACCAGGTTGTGGGCGAGCTGGTAGAAGGTCCGCTCGACCCCGAAATAGGTCGAGAACGCGAGCGTGAACACCAGGGTGTCCGGGGTCATGTTCCCGCCGGAATGGTTGCCCACGAGTAGCACCGGCCCCGAGTCCGGCACGTTGCCGAGCCCCCGGACCTCGCCGCGGTACCAGATGCTCGCGAACAGCCACAGCAGCGGCAGCCGCTCCCGGATGAAGTCGGGATCGCGCTCGTCGAGGTCGGCCTTGGGGATCCGGCGCTGCGCCTGGTCGGCGACCTCGCGCAGGACGCGGCTGACCAGCCCGCGGCGCTGGGCGCCCTCCGCCGGCCCGGCGTCGGGCATCGTCACGTGACCGTTGCTCGAAGGCTTCCCGGCGATCCCTGCTTCCGCCATACCGACGATCTTAGGGTGCCGGCCGCCCTCAGGCGGCGCGCCGCAACGGGCGGCGGGCGCTTTCCTCTGTCTCCTCGACGTGGGCGAAGAAGTCCATGAGCAGGCGGTGGGTCTCCTCCGGCCGCTCGACCTGGGGAACGTGACCGCACATCTCGAGCGTCACCTGACGGGCGCTCGGCAGCCACTTGCGAACGTGCCGGGCGAACTTCGCGGGCACGAGCGAGTCGTGCGTGCCCCAGATGAACATCGCCGGGGCCTGAAGCTCGGCCAGCCGCGGATAGAAGCCACGCTTGCCGTGGGGCGACTCCAGGTAGATGTTCCGTGCGCTGGCCAGGAACGCGTAGCGCGCGCCGGCCGTGTGATAGATCCGCCGGAACTCGTCGACCATCAGGTCGCCCACGGCGGGGTCGATCACGTCGCCGTCGCAGAACATGCTCCAGAATTGCGAGGCCACCATCGAGCGCCGGAACTGGTGGGGGAGGAGCCCGAACTCGGGGCGCAGGAGGCGGACGATCGGGTGCAGGCCGCGCCGGATCCAGGCCACAGCGGGACACAAGAGCCCCAGTCCGCGTACGCGCTCGGGCGCGATGAGACCCATCTCGATGGCGATCCGCCCGCCCATCGAGTTCCCGATTACGTGAGCGCGCTCGATCCCGAGCTCGTCCATCAGCCCGAGCATCTCCTCGGCGAACCACCGCGCGTTGTACGCGCCCAGCGCCGGTTTGCAGGACGAACCGAACCCAGGTAGGTCGGGGGCGTGAACCCGGTAGCGGGTGCCCAGCGTGGCGGCGGTGTCGAAGAACGAGGCGCGGGTGCCGCCGAGCCCGTGCACGAGGAGCACGTCAGGGCCGTGGCCCATGCTCAGCGTGGAGATGCGGTGGCGGCCGACCGGCACGTCCCGGATCTGGACGAGCGGCGGGCGGCCCCCTGGAAGCCGGAACATGGCCTCGAAGGCGACGGCGGCGTCGAGATTTCCCCGGACTTCGAGCAGCCGGCGCTGGAACGCCTCGACGCCGGAGAACTCGCCCTCGCGCAGGCGCAGCCAGGTGTCCGCGTCGGTCGAAATCGTGACGTCGGGGGTTCGGCGGGTGGCGCCCTTGCGCACGCGCGCGGTCTGACCGGTGCAGCGGACCTCCCAGATCAGGCCGAGATCGCACAGCCGGACGTGGTAGGTGGTGTCAAAGCCGTCGTCGGCCCCCAGATAGCGCTCCGGCATCGAGCGAAACGCCTGGTCGACCGCCCTGACCTGGTCCTCGTGACCCAGCTCTCCTGGCACCCGCGGCACCCTACACGCCGCCCCGGTTGTGAGCGCTCACAGCGCTCTCTTTCAGGACGCGGACCGGCACTTCGACAGCCGCTAGGGTTGCCGGGCGGTGCGCGATATCAAGCTTCACGACACGAGAACCGGGGCCGTCCGGCCGCTGGAGCCACGCGAGCCCGGGAAGGTCGCGATCTACGCCTGCGGTCCGACGGTGTACGGGCGCATCCATGTCGGAAATGCTCGTCCTTTCGTGGTCTTCTCGCTGCTCAAGCGGTTCCTCGCGCACGAGGGGTACGACGTCACATTTGTTGCAAACGTGACGGACATCAACGACAAGATCTACGCTGCCGCGCGCGCTGCCGGCGCGCCCAGCGAGCGGCTGGCCCGTGAGATGACCGACGCCTATATCGCCGACACCGACGGCCTCGGTCTCGGTCGGCCCGACCGAGAGCCCCTCGCGAGCGAGACGATCCGGGAGATCATCGGGTTGATCGAGCGGCTGATCGAGACGGGGCATGCCTACGCGGTCGATGGAGACGTCTACTTCGGTGTGCGTACCTACCCGGATTACGGAGCGATATCGCATCGCCGCGTCGACGAGATGGATCAGGGCGAGGGGGTGGAGGGCCAGGACCTCAAGCGAGATCCGCTCGACTTCGCACTGTGGAAAGCGCACAAGCCCGAGGAGGACACGGCCTGGGACTCGCCGTGGGGCCGCGGCCGGCCAGGCTGGCACATCGAGTGCTCGGCGATGGCCGAGTCGCTGCTCGGCGTCGATTTCGAGATCCACGGCGGCGGCTCGGACCTGATCTTCCCCCACCACGAGAACGAGGCCGCGCAGACCGGGGCGGCCCACGGCGAGCCGTTGGCCCGCCTCTGGGTCCACAACGGCATGGTCCGGCTCGACAACGCCAAGATGGCAAAGTCGGTCGGCAACATCTTCCGCCTGCACGACTCCGTCGCCAAGTACGGCCGCGACGCCCTGATCATGTACTTCGTCGGCGGGCACTACCGCCAGCCGGTCGAGTTCGACGAGGAGCGCCTCGAAGAGGCCGCGGCGCGCGTGCGGCGCGTCCGTGAGGCCGCGCGGAAGCTGGTGCCGGGCCCCTCGCCGGAGTGGTCGACGCCCTTGAGAGACCGTTTCTTCGACGCGCTGGCCGACGACTTCAACACCCCGGAGGCGCTGGCCCGGATGTTCGAGTGGATCCGCGAGGCCAACCGGGAGGGTGGTGGCGTCGGCGACGCCGACCTGCGCGAGATGCTCGACGTGCTCGGGCTCGCGAACCTGCTCGACGAGCAGGAGGCGACGGCCCCCGCCGAGGCGCTGGAGCTGCTCGCCGACCGCGAGCGGGCCCGGCAGGAGCGCGATTACGCCGCGGCCGACCGGTTGCGCGACGAGCTGAAGGCGCTGGGCTGGGAAGTCCGGGACGGCCCGGACGGTCCGGAGCTGCTGCCGGTCGAGTGATCGTCTACGGGCGCAATCCGGTGCGGGAGGCGATCCGTGGCCCGCGGACGGTGCAGCAGGTGTGGGCGACACCGAACGCCCACCGCGAGCCGTGGCTGAAAGGCGTGGGCACGCGAGTGAGCACCGTCGCCGCCGACGAGCTCGAGCGCCGCGCCGGTTCTCCGGATCACCAGGGCATCTGCGCCGCCGTCAGTGAGTACCGGTATGCCGACCCCGCGGCACTGCTCGAGGGGACCGATCCGCTCGTGGTCGTCCTCGACCAGATCCAGGATCCGCAGAACCTCGGCGCGATCTGCCGCACCGCAGAGTGCGCCGGTGCCGTCGGCGTGGTGATCGGCGAGCGGCGCTCGGCGGAGGTGACGCCCGCGGTCTGCAAGGCCTCGGCGGGGGCGGTCGAGCACCTCGCGGTGGCGCGTGTGCGCAACGTCGCGGACTACCTGAGCGAGGCCAAGGCGGCGGGCCTGTGGTGCTACGGCGCCGATGGAGGGTCCCCGGAACCGTATGACGCGATCGACTACACCGGTCCGGTGGCGCTGGTGCTCGGGTCCGAGGGGCGAGGCCTGCGTCCCCGGGTCGCGGCCGCGTGCGATGCCCTGGTGGCGATCCCCCTGCGGGGGCGGATCGAGTCGCTGAGCGTCAGCGCCGCGGCCGCGGTGCTGATCTACGCCGCCGCATCCCGTCGTGTGGCCGCGCGGGGGACATAAATGCGCTGCTCTTGACAGAAGAACGCCGTTATGGCACTCTCCCGGCCGGGAGATAAGGATCAACTCGAGCTTAAGGCTTGCTGTGCGAGAGGGTTGAGGCGGAAAACCCGCCACCGGGAAGGTGATGTCTACAGGTGCGGCGCCAGGGGAGGTGCGCGCCACGGAATTCCATAGGTCCGCGCGACCCGCGGCCTGCTGAAAGGAACGTAACGTGGCCCGACTGTCTGCTTCTCCTCAGTCTCAACCTCAGGTTGAGGATGGGTACCTGATCGCGCTGGCTAAGCAGGGGAGTCCCGACGCCTACGACAGGATCGTCCGCCGCTACTACGGATTCGTCCGGCTGAAGGCCTCCTCGTACTTCCTGGCCGGTGGCGACAGCGACGATCTGATCCAGGAGGGCCTGGTCGGTCTCTACAAGGCCGTCCGCGACTACCGCACCGACCGGGAGTCGAGCTTCAGGAACTTCGCGGAGCTCTGCATCACGCGCCAGATCATCACCGCGGTCAAGACGGCCACCCGCAACAAGCACAGCCCGCTGAACCAGTACGTCTCGTTCTCGAGCACCCCCTCCGGCGGGGCGGGCGACAGCGAGCCCACCCTCGACGAGATGCTCCCGGGCTCGCCGATCCATGACCCGGTCAACCAGGTGATCTCCTCGGAAGAGCTCCGCGCGCTCGTGGCCTGCATCTCCACCGCGCTCTCAGAGCTCGAGTCCCGGGTGCTCGCGCTGTACCTCGACGGCCACTCCTACGAGGAGGTCGGCCGGCGGATCGGCTGCGACTGCAAGACCGTGGATAACGCCCTGCAGCGGGTGAAGCGCAAGGTCGGCCAGCACCTGGCCGAGCGCAGCGTGCCGGCCTAGCCGTCCGGGTGTTGATGTGTATGGGTCGGAACGGCTGCTGGGGCGGGGCGGGGGCGGGGGCGGGGTGACGACCGTAACTCGACAATTCAGCCAGTCCATCGGGCGATTGTCGAGCTGTTGCTCCAGGACGCACGTAGTTCGACACTCGCCCGGGAGTCCGCCGGCTTCGTCGAGCTGTGGTCGTAACCCGGCCCGCCGACTCGCCCCAACCCTCCCCTCAACGCGCCGTTAAATCCAACGAGCCTGGCCGAAACCCGCGAAATACGGTGGCTTTTTCGGCCACGCCCCACTTCCACGGCCTGCCGCACGAGCCGGCCGCCCGCGCCAGCCGCCCGCCCCATCTACACCGGGTCAGCCCGCGATCGGGCCGAGCGCAGGCGTGTGCCCGTACAGGCTGAACGCGCGGAAGCGGTTGAACTGCCGGTGCTCGGGCCCGTGGTAATCGGCTGAGCCGGTGGTCAGCAGGTCCAGCTCTTGGCACCGGTCCACCAGGAGGTCGGTCTGCTCCTGGTCGTGGGTGGCGTAGAACGCCTCGACGCCGTCGATCCCAAACGCGCGGAAGCGATCGATCGCCTCGAGCACGTCCTCCGGCTCGGGGATGTCCCAGAACGGATGGGCCCAGACCGCGACGCCGCCGGCGTCGTGGATCGTCTCGATCGACTCCTCGATCGTCGGGTGCAGCCGGGGACGAAACGCCTTCTTGCCCTCGATCAGGTATTCGACCAGGAAGGCCGTGGGGTCGGTGAGACCCTCGGACTCGAGCCGCTCAGCGTTGCCGGGATGGCCCACGGCAGCCTGCGCCAGGTGGGGCCGGCCGACGGATTTGCCCTGCTCAAGCCGGGCCTGGATCGGGCGCTCGTCGAGCTCGTACCCGAGCTCGCGCAGCGCATCGGCCATCCGATCGGCCCGGTGCTCGCGATCCGCGCGGTACGACACCAGGCGCTCGGCGAGCTGGGCATCGGTGTGGTCAACCAGGTAGCCGAGGATGTGCAGGTCGGTCTTGCCCTCGTCGATCGCTGAGATCTCGACCGCCGGCACGATCCGGATCCCGTTCTCCTGGCCCGCGGCGAGCGCCTCGGCGACGCCGTCGATCGTGTCGTGGTCGCTCAGGGCCAGCAGCTCGACGCCGGCCTCAGCCGCGGCGCTCACGACCTCACCGGGTGCCAGCGCGCCGTCCGACTGGCGGGAATGGCTCTGCAGGTCGAATGTGGGGGCATCTGCGCTCAAGAAGTCGTCGAGAGTAGACGGTGAGCGCTGGAGAGGCCCGCGACATCGACGCGGAAACTGTCCCGCTCGAGGCCGGCCGGCCCGAACGACACGGCCCCGGCGCACCCGCCGACAGCGCGGCGAGCACACCGGGGACCTCCCTCCCCACGTGCGGGTACAGCACGGTGACTCCCGGTGGCAGAGAATGAGAGCGACAGGCGACGTCCGAGCTCCGTCGCCTGCCGGCTCGCCGTCTCCCCCGGCTACGAGGTGCGCGTACCTTCGGGTCCGGCAGGCTGTGAGGTTTCGGTGGCGGACCGGTCATCCGGCGGCAGTTCCTCGCCGCGGCGCGCGCCGACTCCATCCTCCGCGCCGGACGCGGTCCGGTCCTGCGCCGTGTCGGCGGTATCGAGACGCCGCTCCCGAGGGAGCTCTTCTTCGGGCATGAGCTCGTGGTCCGCGAGACCCTGCTCGTGCATGTTGGCCCGCTCCTGGTGGAGCTGCGCTTCGGCACGCTCCTTCGCGGCTTGCTGCTCGGCGATCCGGGCGCGTTGCTCGGCGGCCTGGGCGCGCTGCTGGCGCGTCGTCGACTCCTCGCGGTTTTCGGTGACGGCCTGCTCGCGTCGCTGTTCGAGCTCGCGCTGGCGGGCTCGCTCCTGGGCGCGCGCACGCATCCGGGGTAGGGCAAAGAGGAGCGCCGCGATGATCAGGACGACCACGACGACGATCACGATGATGGCGATGGTTGACATGCCCAATGTGCTTCCCGGGGCTTGAGTCCAGGCCACGTTGGTCGACGGATGTACTAACGGCGACGAACCGGAATCTGGGCTTTGCGCCGACACGGGCAGGGGCACGGGCACGGCACGGGGGCAGGCGGGGCGCGCTGCCGCGGCTGGTAAGTTCAGCCGCGCGATGTCGAGGCCGCGCCTCCCCGCTGTCCGGGCGGGCCGATGAGCCCGGTGTTCGCGGCGTCCACCGCGCTCGGTCCCGTCACCCAGAAGTACCTGGTCGAGGCCCGCCAGATGCAGGCGCTGTCGTTCGCGGTGCACATCCCGCTGGTGTGCTTCGGGATCGCGTTTCCGGCGATGGTCCTGTTCGTCGAGTGGCTGTTTCACCGCACCGGCGACGAGGTGTATCTAACGCTCGCCCGGCGCTGGACGCGGGTGATGGTGGCGCTGTTCGCAGTCGGGGTGATCACGGGAACGATCCTCAGCTTCGAGATGGGGCTGCTGTGGCCGAACTTCACCGCCACCTTCGGCTCGGTGTTCGGCCTGGGCTTCGCGATCGAGGGGTTCTCGTTCTTCCTCGAGGCGATCTTCATCGGCATCTACGTGTACGGCTGGGACCGCCTATCGCGGCGCTGGCACATGCTCTCCGGGGCGCCGATCGTGCTGGCCGGCTTCACCGGGTCGCTGATGGTGATCGCGGTCAACGCGTGGATGAACCATCCCGGCGGGTTCGAGCTGGTCGCGGGCAAGGCCGTGCACATCAACCCGTGGAGGGCGCTGTTCGGCAACTGGTATCTGTGGCATGAGCTCGTCCACATGTACGTCGCCGGCTACGTGGTGACCGGCTTCGTCGTCGCCGCTCCGTACGCGTACGGGTACCTCAAGGGCCGGCGGGGGCGCTACGAGCTGACGGCGCTCGCGATCCCGCTCACCGTGGCGGCGCTCGCCGCGCCGGTGCAGGTGCTGATCGGCGACTGGGCGGCGCGCGCCGTGGCCGAGGGGCAGCCAACGAAGCTCGCGTCGCTCGAGGGTGTTGGTCACACCGAAAGGGGAGCACCCGAGACGCTCGGAGGCTGGTACACGAACGGGGAGGTGAAGTACGGAATCGAGATCCCGAAGCTGCTGTCGTTCCTCTCGTACCACAACTTCAACGCGCAGGTCCAGGGCCTCGACGCGGTGCCCGCGAACGACCGGCCTCCGGTCAACATCGTTCGCTTCGCGTTCCAGACAATGGTGGGGATCGGGACGCTGATGGCGCTGCTCGGCATCGTGTACCTCGTTCTCCGGATCCGCCGACGATCCCTCCCGCGATGGTTCTACTGGGCGGTGGTCGTCGCCGGGCCGGCATCGGTGGTGGCGTTGATCGCCGGCTGGGTCACCACCGAGGTGGGCCGCCAACCGTGGGTCGTCTACCAGGTCATGCGCACCTCCCAGGCCGTGACGGGCGCCGGCGGGATTCCGATCGGCTACGGCGTGCTGGCGCTCGTGTACGTGGCGGTGGCCGCGGGCGTGGTGTGGATCCTGCGTCGTCTCGCCCGCACCCCGGTGAGAGGACAGCCGACCCCGGTCTGAGACACATGCACCTCTCGATGATCCCGCTTGTCTTCGTGCTGATCGGCCTCGCGCTCTACGTCGTGCTCGGCGGAGCGGACTTCGGCGCCGGCTGGTGGCAGCTCACCGCCGGCACCGGGGAGCACGCCGATCGGGTGCGCGAGCTGGCGCACGACTCGATGGCGCCGGTGTGGGAGGCCAACCACGTGTGGCTGATCTTCGTGCTCACCGTGTTCTGGACGGCGTATCCCAAGGCGTTCGGGTCGATCGCCTCGACGCTGTCCGTGGCGCTGTTCATCGCCAGCATCGGGATCATCTCCCGGGGAGCGCTGTACGCCCTTCGCTCCGCGACCACGACCACGCGCGAGGAGCGCCGTATCGACCCCGCCTTCGGGCTCTCCTCGATCGTCACTCCGTTCGCGCTCGGCGCCGCCGTCGGCGGGATCGCGTCGGGCCGCGTGCCCGTGGGCAATGCGGCGGGCAGCCTGTGGACGAGCTGGCTGAACCCAACCTCGGCCATCATCGGCGCACTCGCGGTCGTGACGGGGATCTACATGGCCGCGGTGTTCCTGAGCGGCGACGCGGGCCGAACCGGCAACGCGGATCTCATCGAGTCCTACCGCACCCGCGCCCTGGTCTCCGGCGTCGTCGCCGGAGCGCTGGCAGTCGGCGGCCTGATCGTGATCCACGGCGACGCGCCGCGCCTCTACCACGGTCTCGTGCAGGGCGACGGCCTGCCCGCGCTGATCGTCTCGGCCCTCGCCGGGATCGGCACGATCGCCTTGGTGTGGCTGCGGCGCTTCGAGCCCGCCCGGTACGTGGCTGGCGTCGCGGTGGCGGCGATCGTCGCGGGCTGGGCGCTCGCCCAGAAGCCGCAGCTCCTGCCCGGGCTCACCGTGAGCCAGGCCGCAGCGCCGCACGACACGCTGGTGGCGGTGATCGTGGCCGTGATCGCCGGCGCGGTGATCCTGTTCCCGTCGCTGGCCGCGCTGTTCCGGCTCACACTCGGCGGCCAGTTCGACCCCGGCGACGCCGCCGCCGAGGCACGGCCCGCCACGCCGCGGGCGGTCGAGCCCCGGAACCCGCGGCTCGTGGCGCGGCTCGCGATCGGAGCGCTGGTTATCGGGTTCGGGCTGGTCAACGTGGCCAGCAGCACGCTGGCCCACGTGATCGGCGCCGGCTTCCTGTTCGCGTTCGTGGGGCTCGGGTTCCGCGTCGCCCTGTCCCTCGGGGGCGAGGCGGAGGAGCCCGCAGCCACGAGCAAATAGGCGTGGCGGCTGCCGCGCCAATTACCATTTGACCAGTTGCCTTTGTCTGCACAGGCACCGACCAAGACACGGCAGGAGGTCCAGACGTGCTCCATCACCAACTCGCGTGGTACATCGCCGGGCCCGTGCTCGGCCTGTGCGTGATCGTCGTCCGCGCACTGTTCAACGCCCGTCTCGGCGTCACCGGCGGCTACTCGGAGCTGGTCGGCAAGGCGATGGCCCGGTCGCTGCGCGTCGACTGGCGGGGCTGGTTCTTGATCGGTGTGGTGCTCGGCGGCACCGTGTTCGCGGTGGTGGCCGGCGGCCCGGACTTCCACGGCTACGGTTGGCTGACCCGCACCTTCCACGGCGGCGCCCAGGCGCTGATCGCCCCGATCCTGCTCATCGCCGGGGTCCTGATCGGATACGGGGCGAAGGTCGCCGGCGGGTGTACGTCGGGCAATGGATTGAGCGGCAATGCGCTGCTCTCGCCGGCGAGCCTCGCCGCGACGGCGACGTTCTTCGGGACGGCGATCGTGGTCAGCTTCGTGATCAAGGCGATCATCTGATGCGCGGTCGAGTCGCCGGACTGGCCATCGGTCTCATCTTCGGCGTCACGCTGTCATGGTCTGGCATGACCTCGCCGGACGTGATCCGCGCAGCGTTGCTGTTCGAGCAGTCCTACCTGTTCCTGTTCTTCGCCGCGGCCGTCCTCACCGCGACCTCCGGGACCTGGCTGCTGCGCCGCATCGGGTTCCGGGCGCTCTTCACCGGCCAGCGGGTGACCTGGACCCAGGATCGCCCGGCGCGCCGGCACATCGTGGGCAGCCTGATCTTCGGGCTGGGCTGGGGAATCGCCGACGCCTGTCCGGGGCCGATCGCGACCCAGGTCGGCCAGGGGATCGCCTGGGCTCTGTGGACGCTGGGCGGAGTGATCATCGGCGTGGTCCTGTTCCTGCGCCGCCAGGAGCCGGAGACCGAGCCGGCCACCGACACGCTCCCCGCCACGGCGGCCGAGCCCGCCCACGTACGCGCCTGACCGGCCGTCGCGCAGCGGCGTCAATGCCCGCGCTCGGCCTGGTACAGCTGCGCCACCTCGAGCGGGCTGAGCGCACGCCCATAGGTCCGGAGCTCGTCGATCCCGCCGACGAACGTGTCGGTGGCGGTGTACGCGCCGTTGCCGCCACCGACCGTCAACCCTCCCGTCGCGGGCGGCATGCTGTCGACGTGCTCGACGTCCTCGGGCACCCCATCGACGTACACCGTCACCGTCGCGGTGCTGCGGTCGTACACGCCGGTGGCCTCGTGCCAGACCCACGGGCGCGGGTCGAAGCGGCCGTCGTCGTAGCGCATGTTGGCGCGTACTCCGCACTGAGCGATCGTGCAGTCGGAGGTTGCGGGCACGGCGAACGTCCACCAGGTTCCGGTGCCCGCGGAGAGCACCGCCCGGTGGCCGACCTCGCCCGACAGCGACTCGGCGCCCTGGGGCGCGGTCTGGATCCCCAGTGAGAACGCGGACCCATCGAGTCCCGGCTCGCTGACCGCAGTGCCGGACTGGCCGGCGAGGCCGGTTTCGAGCCAGGCCGAGACCGTGAACGAGTTCGTGGTGTCGAGCACCGGGCCGCTGGCCACCGCCGACTGGCCGGGCGCGCCGATCGCCAGCGCCGTGCGGTGGACGCCCGGACGCCATCCCGCGCCGGCCTGAAGCGTCAGGGTGTGGCCGTGGCCACTCGAGTCGCCCGCGGTGGTCCCGCGCCCCTCGTCGAACTGCCACAGCCCGCTCGTCCCGCTCGGCACCGCCGGCCGGATCCGCCGCAGTTCTGAAGCGCCCTCGGAGGCGCCCACCAGTCCCCGGTTGAGGCGGCGGACGAAGTCCGGGGGCAGCGTGTAGAGGTCGCGATCGTAGGAGAGGATGCCGAGCTCGTCCTCGTAGTTCGCGAGCTCGGTGAACACGGCTCCGGACAGGCCCTGCAGCCGCATCTCCTCGCGCAGCTCGGCGTACTGCTGACCCAGGAACGGCTGGATGATCGAGAGCGGCCAGGCCAGGGCCGGTGAGCCGATGCTGGTGAGCACGCCGGGCCACGCATGACCGGGGGGCGGAAACGGGAGCACGCCGCCGTACTCGCCGATCACGGTGGCGTGGCGGCCGGCACGGACCGAGAACGGACCGAAGTACAGATGGGTGTCGAACACGTCGCTGTCGCGCGCCTGCACCGCGTTGCAGCAGTTGGCGCTCCCGCTGTCGGTATCGACGAGCCGGCTGGGATCGAGCCGTTTGATCTGTCTCGTGATTTGAGCCTCGTCAAACCGATCCCAGCCTTCGTTGAACGCCACCCACATCACGATCGAGGGATCCGATCGGTGCTGGGTGACGATTGCGCTGAGCTCGCGCCGGAACTCCGCCTTGCCGAAGCCGGTCGGCGGCTGGCGCTGCTCCACGGGTGGGTTCGGCATGTCCTGCCACACCAGGATCCCCAGCCGGTCAGCCCAGTAGTACCAGCGGTCGTCCTGCACCTTGACGTGCTCGCGGAGCATGTCGTAGCCGAGCCGCTTCGCCGCCGCGATGTCGAACCGATCGGCGGCGTCGGTGGGAGCGGTGTAGAGCCCGTCCGGCCAGTAGCCCTGATCGAGCGCGCCGGTCTCGAACACGAAATTCCCATTCAGCAGGATCCGGGTGGCGCCACCCACGCGCCCGAGAGAGATCGAGCGCATCCCGAAGTAGCTCTGGACGCGGTCGAGCACCGTCGTGCTCGGCTGGTGGTGGCCGCGGGCGCGCTGCGTCTGGTCGAGCCCCAAGCGGAGTCCGTACAGGTATGGCTGCGCGGGCGACCACAGCCTGGGGTGGGGGATGTCCAGGGTGAGCCGCTGCCCCGGCCGGCCGGTGGCCGTCGCGACCACGCGCCCGCCGGCAAGCGCCTGCGCCTGGACGGTCAGCCCCGCAGCATGGCCGGCGACCGGAGCGTCCACGAGCACCCGCTCATGGGCCAGGTCGGGCGTCGTCCGCAGGCTCGCGATGTGCGCGGCGGACACCGGTTCGAGCCACACCGTCTGCCAGATCCCGCTCGAGGCGGTGTGATAGATGCCCGATGGCGTTCCCGGGACCTGCTTGCCCACAGGCTCGTCGGCGCCGCCGATCGGGTTGACGTAGCCGACGACGAGCTCGTTCGGGCCGTGCTTACGCAGCAGGCGGGTGACGTCGAACGAGAACGCGTCGTAGTCGCCGCGGTGCGACCCCGCGAGGCGTCCGTTGACCCACACTCGCGCTTCCCAGCTGACCGCGCCGAAGTGGAGCAGCACGTGCTGCCCCTTCCAGGCCGCGGGCACGGAGAACATGCGCCGGTACCACCCGCGCGTGTCGTCCCGCTCGATCCCCGAGAGCGCCGACTGGACCGGATAGGGCACCAGGATCGTCTGGGCCAGCGCCCGTCCGAACGGCGAGCGCTGCCCCGGCTGCGCCTGTTCGTACTGCCAGCGGCCGTTGAGGTTCAGCCACTGGGCGCGCTCGAATTGCGGCTGCGGGTACTCGGGCCGTGGCAGCGTCCGTGACACGGAGTGGGTCCAGTGGCTGGCCAGCGCCAGCTTGCCCATCGCGTACGGAGCGGTCGCGCCGGCGGGGGCGGCCAGCGCCCACAGCAGCCCCACCGCGATGAGGACGATGGCGAGCGAGTGCCCCCCGACACGGGCCACGTGTCGACTCATCACTGGATCATCACAGGAGCCGCGGATCGACGACCCGATCTAGTGTTAGCGTCGTGTTCGACCTCGACCGCTACCTCGAGCGGATCGGCCTGAGCGGCCGGCCGACCCTCGCCGACGTGCACCGTGCCCACGTCACGTCGATCCCGTTCGAGAACCTCGATCCGTACCAAGGGCGTGGTGTTTCCCTCGCCCTCGACGACCTCATCCGCAAGCTCGTCGACGACCGCCGGGGCGGCTATTGCTTCGAGCACAATCTGCTGCTGGGGGCGGCGCTCGAGGCTCTTGGAATGAACGTCGAGCTCTACCTGGCCCGGGTGCGAGCCGGTGCCCCGCCGGGGGCGACCCGGCCCCGCAGCCACTTGGTACTCCGCGTCACTGACGGCGCCGGGAACTGGCACGCCGACGCCGGGTTCGGGATCGGCACGCTGCTCGAACCGATTCCGTTTGGACCGGGGATCGCGCACGACCAGGCCGGCTGGAGCTTCCGCGTCGTGCAGGACGGCGACGAACTCGTTCTCCAGGCCGCGCGGCCAGAGGGCTGGAGCGACCTCTACGGGTTCGTGCCCCAGCCGGTCCCGCGGATCGACGTCGAGGTCAGCAACTGGTTCACCGCGACGCATCCGCGCTCGATCTTCGTCACCAGCCTGATCGCCGGCACCCAGGACGCCTCCGGCCGCCTCGTCTCGCTCCACGACCGCAGCGGCGGCTTTAAGCTGACCGACCAGACGCCGGAACGGACATCGATCACGCCGGTGGCGCTCGCCGAGGTGCCGGCCCTGCTGGCGAGCCGCTTCGGGCTGCCCGGCTTCGGCCTGGGCGACGACGGCCGCATTCTGCGCACCGCCGGTGGCTGACCCGCTGGTCAGCGAAGCGCCGGCGCGGAGCGAGCGCCGGCTGGTGCTCGTGATGGGCGCGGTGGTGTTCGTCGACACCATGTTCTACGCGGCGATCGCGCCGCTGCTGCCGTCGCTGGCCGGCCACTTCGGGCTCTCGAAGTTCTCGGCCGGTGTGATGACCGCGAGCTATCCGCTCGGCACGCTGTTCGGGTCGCTCCCCGGAGGTGTGCTGGCGGCACGCGCCGGCCCGAAGCCGACCGTGTTCGTCGGCTTGGCCCTCCTGGCCGGCTCGACCCTCGCCTTCGGGCTGCTCGACAACGCCGTGCTGCTCGACCTCGCGCGGTTCGTGGAGGGCGTCGGCGGTGCGTGCTCGTGGGCCGGTGGCCTGGCCTGGATCGTCGCCGAGGCGCCGCCCGCGCGGCGCGGTGGGCTGATCGGGGCGGCGCTCGGCGCTGCCATCGGCGGTGCGCTGTTCGGCCCCGTGATCGGCACGATCGCCGGCGCCGTGGGACGCCCGGCGGCGTTCAGCGGCGTGGTGGTGATCGCGCTGGCGTTGATCGACCAGGCCCGCCGCTTGCCGTCAACCCACGTCAGTACCGGACAGGGACTGCACGACCTCGCGCTCGTGCGCGGCGACCGGGCCACGTACGCGGCGATGTGGCTGGTGGCGCTGCCGGCGATGGCCTCGGGTCTGCTGAACGTGCTGGCGCCGTTACGGCTGGCCGACCTGGGAGTGAGCACGGTGGCAATCGGCGCCACTTTCCTGGCGGCGACGGCGGTCGAGGCCACGTTGAGCCCGGCGATCGGCCGGCTGTCGGACCGCCGCGGGCGCCTGGTGCCCCTGCGCTACGGATTGGCGGCGGCGACGATCACGCTGCTGCTGTTCGTGATCCCCAGCTCGCCGCTGCCGATGGCGATCGTCGTGGTGGCCATCGCGGCCTCCACAGCATCCTTCTGGGCCCCGGCGATGGCGATGCTGTCCGATGCCGCCGACGCGCGCGGGCTCGACCAGGGTCTCGCGGCCGCGCTCACCAACCTCGCGTGGGCCGGCGGGCAGATCGTCGGCTCGGGCGGTGGCGGCGGCGTGGCCAAGGCCGCGGGCGATGCGCTGCCGGTGATCGCCGCCTCGGCGGTATGCGCCCTCACGCTGCTGGCGCTGATCCGCCAGCGCTTGCCGGCGCGGCTCAGTGCAGCAGTGCGATCACGATCAGGATGATCACCACCACCAGGAGGCCGATTGCGGCGATGCTCACCGGCCGCTGTCGCCACCAGAACTCGGGGTTCGCGCGGTCGCGGCTGTAGCGGCCCTCGGGTGGGGTCCCGACCCAGTCCTCGTCGTCGTCGTACGGGCTCATGGCAGCCGCCTCAGGACACTGGCTGCTGGTAGGGGTTCTTGGGCGTACGGTCCGCGGACAGCGACTCGCGCGAGCGCGCGGTCAGCACTTCGATCGCGTCCGCGAGGTGGATCGGCGCGATGTTGTAGTCGTCGCGGGCGACCCTGAGCTTGTGGGCCTCGAGCAGCACCTCGGCGTGCGTGAAACCGGCTGGGGGCTCGAACCGGTACGAGGCCAGCTCGATCAGCAGGCCGAGCGGGTCCTCGAAGTAGACCGAGTCCATGAACCCCCGGTCCTTGACGCCGCTGTGGCGGATCCCGCGTTCGTCGAGGCGTTCGACCGCCTGGCGGAACGTGGCCTGCGAGACCGCGAACGCGAGATGGTGGACGCAGCCGGGATCGATCGGCGTGCGGACGGGATCGGCGACGCGATCCTCGTTGGTGAAGACGGTGATCAGGCGCCCGTCGCCCGGGTCGAAGTACAGGTGGCTCTCGGAGGGGTTGTCGAGGTTGGGCTGCTCGAACACGAACGGCATTCCCAACACCCCCTCCCAGAAGCCGATCGACGTCTGCCGGTCGGCTCCGACGATCGTGATGTGGTGCACACCCTGGCTCTGAAGCTTCCTCACGTTGCCGTACCTCCGTCGTTTGCGTAGCTGACGGCCTCCTCGGCCGCCGCCGCCATCAGGAATCCCACGGGATGCTGCTGCTCTTCGGCGAGGTGCGCCAGCAGGCTGGCCGTCCGGGCCAGGATCGGGACCGCCTTGACCGTGGCCGGCCCGAACCCCAGGTCGAGCATCACCGCCGCGATCGGCATCGACACGTTCATGGTCAGCGGGCGGCCCCAGGCCTCCGCCGCGGCCTCGCGCAGGCAGCGAGCCAGGCGCACGTGCGGGCCGCTCACGCCACGCTCGTCGGCGAGCTCAAGGATCCGCTCCGCGCGGGGGTCGAGCGGGCGGTGGACCGGGTGCCCGAACCCGGGGAGCTTGTCGCCGGCGCGGCGGATCTGGCCGGCCAGGTTGGCGGCCACAACCTCGGGCTTCTCGCCGGCGAGGACGCGAACCTGCGCCTGCTCGAGCAGGCGCGCGCACGACTCGGCGGTGCCCAGGATCACCGTGCCGGCGCCGAGAATCCCCGCTGCCACCGCACCCTGGAGGGATTCCGGGTCGGCGGCCAGCGTCATCCGGGCGGCGACGTTCGTCGGCATCATCCCGTGCTCGGCGATCGCCACCAGCAGCAAGTCGAGGAAGTAGCGCTGGTCGTCCGAGGGCTCGCGGCCGGTGAGCAGCAGGTGGAAGTACTCGGTGAAGCTGAGCCGCCCCATCAGCTCCCGGCACAGGTCCCGCCCCCGGACCTCGACGCCGTCGGCCGTGGCCTCGCTGATGCGGGTCACCGGCGCGCCCGACCGACCGATCTGCCTCGCGCGTTTACCTGGATTCTCCAGAATGTCCCGAACGTAGCACTGGTGCCCCGTCGACAATGGGCGCTCAGCCGAGGCCGTGGTAGGCCGCGGCCTGGATGTCCATGTGGACCTGGGGCGGGATGTGCGTCTCGAAGGCCCGCTGCGTGAGCACGATCACGACCAGGTCCTTGACCGGGTCGACCAGCCACGTGGTCCCGAAGCCGCCATCCCACCCAAACGCGCCGCTGTCGTACACCGCCTGGCAGAACCCCCAGGAGCGGCCGTCGAAGAAGTCCGGGCCGAGGCCGCCGCGCGCCTTCTGCGCCGCCGTGAGCTGATCGCTGCACATCGCCTTGGCCGCCTCGGCCGAGAGAACCGGGGCGCCCTCGGCGAGCAGCATCCGCGCGAACGCGTGCAGGTCGTCGACCGTCGAGAGCAGACCGCCCGCACCGTCGCCGAACGCGGGCGGCCGGCTCCAGGCGCCACCCTCCGGCTCATCCCACACGATCAACCCGTTGGGAGTAGGCCGGTATGCGGTCGCCAGCCGGTCGGCCTGCTCGGTCCAGAACGCGGTGTCGCGCATCCCGAGCGGCTCGAGCACGCGGGTGCGCAGCACGTCGGAGAACGGCTCGCCGGTGGCGCGGGCGAGCAGCACCCCGAGCACCGAGGCCCCGGTGTTGTAGAGCCACCGCTCCCCGGGCTGGGCGATCAGCGGCAGCGAGCCGAGATTGGCGATCCAGGTGTCCGGCTCTGGCTGCACGTCGGGGTCGGGCGGCCCGATCGTGGCCAGCTGCTGGTCGCGCGCCGCGAACACGATCGGCCACGGAACCTCCGACATGAACATCGCCGTGGCCATGCCAAAGCCGAAGGTGAACGTCAGCAGGTCGCGCACCGTGATCGCGCGCTGCGCGGGAACGGTCTCCTCGAGCGGCCCATCCGGCTCGCGGAGCACCTGGGGGTCGGCCAGCTCGGGGAGCAGCCGGTCGACGGGCTCGTCGAGCTCGAACCGGCCTTCGGCGGCGACCGCGAGCGTGGCCGCGGCGGTGATCGGCTTGGTCGTCGAGGCGATCCGGAACAGCGAGTCGCGCGTCACCGGCGCCCCGCCGATCGTCAGCGAGCCGAGCGCCTCCACCTGCACCTCATCGCCGTGGGCCACGAGCGCCACCAGCCCGGGCACCTGGTCGTCGCCGACATGTTGCTCGGCGACCTCTCTCAAAGCCGACATCCGGCCACTCTAGACTTCCTTCGCGTGCACGGACGCTCGCTGATGGCCACGGCTGTGTTGAGCGCCGTGTTCGTCCTGGGCTGCGGCTCGGGGTCATCCGCCAGGTCCGACCAGACGGCGGCAACGGCAGCCCGGGTGCGACTGATCCGGGTCGGGACGTTCGACCAGCCCACGTACGCCACCGGTGCCCCCGGCGATGCCACGCGCTTGTTCGTGGTCGAGAAGGCGGGGCGCATCTTCGTCGTGCGCCACGGTCATCGGCACCTGCTCCTCGACATCTCGAAGCTCGTCGAGTCGGGTGGGGGAGAGCAGGGGCTGCTGTCGATGGTGTTCGCGCCCGACTACCAGAAGAGCCGCCGGTTCTACGTGGCCTACACGATTGCAGGCAACGACGTGCGCGTCGCCGAGTACCGGCGCGCGGCGCACAACGCGAACGTCGCGGCGCGCCGCAGCGGCCACATCGTGATCACGGTCGCGCACAAGTTCACCAACCACAACGGCGGGCAGCTCCAGTTCGGTCCCGATGGCGACCTGTACGTCGGCGTCGGCGACGGGGGCAACGAGGACGATCCGGAAAACCTCGGCCAGAACACGAGCGTGCTCGACGGCAAGATCCTGCGGATCGCCCCGCGGCCGGGCGGCGGCTACTCGGTGCCATCGAGCAACCCGTTTGTTGGCCGAAGCGGCTTCCGGCCCGAGATCTGGGCCTACGGGCTGCGCAACCCGTGGCGCTTCTCGTTCGACCGGCGCACCGGTGCGCTGGCGATCGGCGACGTCGGCCAGGACAAGGAAGAGGAGATCGACTACGCGCCCCGCGGCGGCGGCAAGGGTGCCAACTACGGCTGGAGCGTGTTCGAGGGAACCCAGCGCTTCAAGCCCGGGTCGGCTCCGGGTGCCGTGTTCCCGGTCCTGGTCAAGCTCCACAGCGACGGCTACTGCGCGATCATCGGCGGCTACGTCGTCCGCGACCGCGCGCTGCGCTCGCTCTACGGCCGCTACCTCTACGGCGACCTCTGCCACCCGGGGATCCAGTCGGTGAAGCTCTCGCCCGGCCACGCCACCGGCGACCGCGCCACCGGGCTCTCGGTCAGCCAGCTCGCCTCGTTCGGCCAGGACAGCGCGGGCCACGTGTACGCGGTGTCGCTGGCCGGGCCGGTGTACCGCTTCGCCGGTGGCTGATCAAAAACCCGGTGAGGTGGATAGGGGTTCAATATGGACCCCGATCTCCCATACGCTCACGTGAACGAGGTGTCGGTGCGCATCTGGTGGGTGCACCGCGCGGACGTGTGGTACGGGCGCACCTGCCACCCGTTCAGGTGCGGCTTGAAGGCCACGATCGGCTCGCCCTTGTCGATCGCCTTGCCGATGTGAAAGCCGACGTTGCCGACGTTCAGGCCGATCATCCAGGCGAGCGTCGACTGAAAGCCGACGAACGTCACCGGCTGGCCGCAGGCCTTGATCTTCGCCGGGCCTCCGAGCCGGTCGATCACGGCCTGCAGCCGATCGATCTTGATCCCGACCCGGTGGCGCTTGGCGATCTCGGCCCGCGCGACCTTGACCCGCTTGACGCCGGTCGGGACAAGCGTCCCGATCAGCACGAGCACCGCAAGCGCCGCCGCCCACCGAGCCAACCGCGGGACGATCGGCGGCGCCGCCAGTAGCCGCCCGAGCGCGCCGCCGACGAGCACGATCATCACCGCGCCCGGCTCCATCAGCACTCGCGGTACCGCCGACCAGCCGTGGTAGGCGAAGGCGATCTCGATGATCACCCAGGCCGCCGCGGCCCCCGCCAACGACAGCGCCACCCGGTCGCGCCGGACCGCCGCCCACACCACCGCCAGGCCGGCCGCGATCTGCATCGGCAGCGAATACAGCCCGATCCACCGGCCGAGCACGCCCGTGAGCTTGTTGCCGTGGATCACGTTGACCGAGTTCAGGGCCAGGTCGCCGGGTCGGAAGACGCTCTTCGCAGTCAGCGCCGAGACCCCGAACCACAGCAGCGGGATCGCGGCCAGCCCGGCGACGACGAGCACCCGCGACGCCGGGACGGCACGCCACGCCCACCCCGCGTACACGAGCGTGAACAGCCACGCCTCGGGGCGGCCGAGCGAGGCCAGCACGAGCAGCACGAACGCCATCCGCGGCCGGCCCGAGAGGTGGCAGTCGATCGCGCCCAGGCACAGCGCGACGATCATCGGGTCCGAGTTGGCGTACACGATCAGCTGCCAGTAGCCGTCGATGCCGAGGATCCCGAGGCCGGCGAACACGGCCGCGACGACCGGGGCATACACGCGTCCGCCGGCCGGTCCGGTCAGCCGCCAGGCGATCCGTCCCGCGAACACGGCCCCCGCGAACGCGGCCGCCACCGCGGTGAACATCCACAGGAACTGCTGGGTGCGCCCGAACAGGGCGAACGGCAGCGTGAACAGATACGTCACCGGCTTCCACGACGGCGCCCCGTTCGTGTCGAGGTTCCAGTGCAGCGTCTGGCGCCCCCACACGAGCCAGCCGTACGGGTCGTACTCGGGCCGCATGCCGGTGACGAGCACGAAGGCGATCGCGGCGGCCAGGACGACCGCCGCGATGATCCAGCCGAGATGTTTCGGGCGCGCGGGCACGACGGCGCGCACGCTAACGGGCGCCCCGGGCGCCCCGTGCCGCGGGGGTGCTCAGGCCGCGGCGGCCTCTGGGATCAGGATCCCTCGGCCCTGGAGGCGGCCCTGGTCGAGGTCGGCCATGGCGTCGTTGATCGCGTCGAGCGGATACGTCGAGGTGTGGAGCTTGACCTTGCCCTGCGCGGTCAGGGTCATCAGCTCCTGGAGGTCGTTGTAGGTCCCGACCAGGTTGCCGATGAAGGAGATCTCGCGCGAGATGACGTCGATCGTCGGGATGTCGATGTTCTCGCCGTAGCCGATCACGTAGTAGAAGCCGCGGTCGCGCACCATGTCGATTCCGTCCTGGATCGCGCCCTTCTCGCCGACGAAGTCGATGATCGCCTCGGCTCCGAGCCCGTCGGTCAGCTCGCGCACGCTGTCGACGTGCTTGGAACCATCAACCTGGAAGGCCTCGTCGGCACCCGTCTCGCGGGCCAGCGCCAACGCCTTCTCCGAGGGGTCGACGACGACCACGTCCGCCGATGTCATGGCCTTCAGGCACTGGATCCCGATGTGTCCGAGGCCGCCGGCGCCGATCACCACTGCCCGCGTGCCCGGCCCGAGCACCGGGATCGCCTTCTTGACCGCGTGGATCGCCGTCAGCCCGGCATCCGCGAGCGCCGCGATCTCCTTGGGCTCGAGCGAGGGATCGAGCTTCACGACCGAGCGCGCCGAGGTGAGCAGGAAATCGGCGAAGCCGCCGTCGCGGTCGATCCCGGGAAACGAGCCGTTCAGGCAGTGCATGTCGTCTCCGGCACGGCACGGCGTGCACAGCCCGCAGGAGATGTAGGGGTGGACGATCACCGTGTCGCCGACCTCGACGTTCGTGACGGCCGAGCCGATCTCGTGGACCCACCCGGCGTTCTCGTGGCCCGGGGTGTAGGGGAGCTTCACCTGGGACTTCTCGGCCCACTGGCCTTCCTGGATGTGCAGATCGGTGCGGCACAGTCCCGCGGCACCGATCCGCACCACGACGTCGAGCGGCCCGGTCGCCTTGGGCTCGTCGGTCTGCTCGACCTGCAGCGGCTCGTGGTACTCGTGCAGCCTGGCGGCAATCACGTTGCAATCTCCTTTTCGCGGTCGGGAAGGCCGAGGCGGGCTGCGAGAAGCGCCCGGCAGATGCCCCCATTGGCTTCCAGGCTGGTCCGGATCAGCCGGGCCATCCGCAGCCAGCGCGGCAGCTCCGACGCATCGAGCGAGCCGCCATCCGCGCGCACGAACGCGGGTGCGGCGGGGTCGGCAGCAATGCACAGCTCGCGCCGGAGTTCCAGGCACCTGCTGAACGCCGGCCCCGCGGGCACCTCGGCCACCCGGAGAGCGGTGAGCTCTTCGGGGGCCACGCCGGTCTCGAGCAGCGCCTCGCACACCTCCGCCTGCCGGGCGACGAGGGCCTTGCGCTGAAAGCGCCCGCGCAGCGCGGCGAGCTCGTCGTCGTCGGTCTCGCCCGGGAATGCGCCCACGAACCCCTCGCCCCGAGCCATCGCCTGGTTGATCTCATCGCCCGTGTAGTGGTCCTCGAGCACCACGGTCACGGCACGCACACCCGGCACCCGGTGAGCGGCGGCCCGGGCGTCCGCCGCCATCAGGAACGCGAAGTTGGGCGCGCACTGCGGCGTGGGCAGCCGCAGTCGCACCTCGACGTCGCCGTCCGCCGTGACCTCGCAGGAGGAGACGAACCGCAGATCGGTGATCGGCTCGTCGAGCTCGGGGTCGTAGACCATGCCGAGCTCGCCGAGCACCCGCTCTCGGGTCTGCGGGCTCACGCCGTTTCGACCAGCTGTGCGTCCTCCTGGGCGGCCGGCGTTCCGGCGTCTGCCGGCAGCTGCAGCTCCTCGGGCACCGGGATGTCGTAGAGCTTCGCCGCGTTCAGACCGAGGATCTTCTTCATCGTGGCCGTGTTCGGGACCGGATAGTCGGAGTACTCGGCGTCGGGGTACTTCCAGTTCAGAAGCCCCTCGATCTGCCACTTCGGCTCCCAGATCCCGTAGTCCGAGCCGAACAGCATCTTGTCCTCGCCGACCCAGAACAGCAGCTCGCCCATGACCTTCGAGAAGAACCGCGGGCGGGCGTACATGAGGCCGCCGAGCACCACGGCCAGGCCCGCGTAGACGTTCGGCTCCTGGGTGGCCATGAAGCAGAAGTCCTCGATCCGCGGCAATCCGACGTGCTCGACGATGAAGTTGAGCTCGGGGTTGTCAGTGGCGGCGTGATCGACGTCCTTGACATCGAACGCGTCCTTGTCCAGCGGCCAGATCGTCGGGCCCTTGTGGACGTGGATGTTCTTGATCCCGAGTTCCTTGCACTTCTCGTAGAACGGCTTGCACTCGTCGTCGGCGAGAGTCCATCCGCGCGAGTCACCGCGCCACTCGGCGGTGTAGAGCTTGCAGCCCTTGAGGCTGTATCGCTTGGCGTCCTCCTCGAGCTGCGCCAGCCCGGCCTCACCCTCGCGGGGGTCCCAGCGGCCGTTGACGGTCAGCTTGTCCGGATACTTCTCGGCGAGCGCGGCGTTGCGCTCGATCGTGTTGAAGCCCTCGGTGTACCACTGCTTGAGGTAGGTCGACTGAAGGATCGCGTGGTCGACCTTCGCCTCCTCGAACTCGTCGTGGACGAAGTCATCCTCGGAGTACTTCTGGAACTTCTCGAGCGACCAGTGGGTCTCGGGCGGCCCGAGTCCCATGTAGGCGTGGAAGCACTCGATCCAGCCCTTGGCGTACTGCTCCTGACCCGGCCTCCAATTGGCCGGACTCGCATCCCAGAAGTGGATGTGACCGTCGACGACGAAGTACTTCTCCCCGTCCTTCTCGTACATGTCTCGTCCTTCCCTCGGCTCCTGACCTGCCGCCGGCGGCACAGGCCTCTCCTCAGTCGAGGCTATGGGGCGGCGCCGGAAACGGCAAGAAGCGCGCCGTTTTTGCATCTACTTGCAAGTTCGTCGTTCGATCCGGCCACGGTGAGGACCGTCTGAGCGAGGCGACCGCGGTCGCGATCGAACACGTGCTTGGTCGTCGAGAGGCCGAGCGCGGCCACGAACCGGCGGTGCTCGTCGAAGATCGCAGCGGCGATGCAGCAGAAGTTCTCGTCGAACTCCTCGCGGTCGACGGCGTAGCCCCGCTCGCGGACGAGCTCGAGCTCCGCGGCGAGCGCGTCGGCCGAGGTGATCGTGTTCGGCGTGAACGCGGTCAGCCCGCGGGCGGCGTACTGGCGGAGCGCCGTCGGCCCGAGGAGCGCCAGCACCACCTTGCCCATCGCCAGGGCGTGAGCGCTGTCGCGGATCTCGCTGCCCAGTCCCGGCATCTTCGGCACGCCCTGCCGACCGGCGAACGCGACGATCTCGATGCTCCCCGGTCTGACCACGCCGAGGTAGGAGCGCTTGCGGGTGCGGAGGAACAGCTCGTCCACCATGCCCGCGAGCTCGTCGCGCACGGGCGTCGGCTGCTCGGCCACGTCGGTGAGCTGCTCGAGACCCCGGGCCGCCCGGTAGACGCCACGGCGTTCGTGCACCGCGTACCCCTCCTCGCACAGGCTGGCGAGCAGGTAGTAGGCGGTGGAGACGCTCTTGCCGAGCGCTTGGGCGACCTCATCCGCGGCGACGCCGCCGGGGTGCTCGGCCAGCATCGAGAGCACCCGCAACACCGCGCGGGCCGTGCTGAGGCTGCGGCGCGAGCCAGGGTGCTCAGCCGATGTCACCCCCAGCTCGCGCATGCTCATCCCTGGCTCGGGTGGAGCGGGTCCTGCGGCGTCGGGAAGGCGCCGTCGATCAGCTCGACCCGGTAGCCGTCCGGATCAGCGACGAAGCAGATCCGATACGCCTCTCGGGATGCCGTTCCGCCCACCCCGTACGGCGGTTTCTCGGGCTCGATTCCATTTTCCGACAGCTTCCGGAGCAGGCCGTCCAGGTCCTCGACGACCAGAGCCATGTGGTTGTAGCCGTCGCCGAGATCGTAGGGCTCCTCGCGACCGACGTTCACCGTCAGCTCGAGCACATCGCCGTCGCCGGCAGGCCCGAGGTACACGTTGAACGCGGACTCGAAGTTCAGCTGCCCCCGCTGTTCGAAGCCGAGCAATCCGTAGAAGCGGCGCGAGGCATCGAGATCGCGGACGCGAATGCAGGTATGGACGAACTTCGCGATACGTGAAGGCTACCGGGGCACGAGCTGCTGAACGGCCCAGCGGTTGCCGTCGGGGTCGCCGAAGAACACGAACCGGCCCCACGGGAAGTCCTGGATCTCTGAGACTTCGGCGCCGCGCTCGGTCAGCTCGGCATGGGCGGTCTCAATGTCGGGCACGACGAGCTGCAGTCCCGCCACCGAGCCGGGGGTGGCATCGGTGATCCCCTTGCCGACCGCGATCGAGCAGGCCGACCCTGGCGGCGTGAGCTGCACGAACCGCATGTCGTCGCTGACGACGTGGTCGTGGTCGGCGTTGAACCCGGCGACGCCGGTGTAGAACGCCTTGGCCCGGTCGACGTCGGTGACGGGAACGGCCACCAATTCGAGCTTCCAATCCATCAGGTCCCTCCAACGGTTAGAACGGAATGATCTGTTCCGTTTAGTGTAACAGAACGGAATAGTCTGTTCCGATAAAGTGTCTGTTCGCGATGAGCGACGAGATGCCGAATCTCAGCGGCCGGCGGGCTCAGGCCGCACGCAACGACGAGCGGATCCTCGCCGCCGCCCGGGAGGTGTTCGTGGTCACCCCCGATGCACCGATCGCGGCCGTGGCGGAACGCGCCGGCGTCGGCATCAGCGCTCTCTACCGCCGCTACGAGAGCAAGGAGGATCTCCTCCGCCGCCTGTGCGCCGATGGGCTGGCGCGCTACATCGACGCTGCCGAGCGCGCGCTCGCCGATGATGGCGACCCCTGGGACGCGTTTGTCGGCTTCATGCGCGACGCGGTCGAGGCGAACAGCACAGCTCTGACTCTGAGCCTGGCCGGGATGTTCGACCCGACCCCGGAGCTGTACTTGGAGGCCGATCGCGCCCAGCGCCTGAACGAACAGCTCTTCAAGCGGATCAGGGCCGCCGGCGCGATCCGCCCCGACGTCACCGTCAACGACATCGGTCTGATCCTCGAGCAGATCGCCGCCGTCAAGCTGGGCGACGAGCGGCGAACCAGTCAGTTGCGCCGGCGCTACCTCGCCCTGGCGCTCGACGCTCTTCACCAGCCCGGGGCGGGGCGGCTGCCCGGCCCGCCGCCCCGCTGGCAGGAGCTGTCCGCTCGCTGGGAGCGGCGGGCGTGAAGTCCGCCGAGCACGCCCCGGAGAACGCAATGCGCGACCCGGCTGACGTCGAGCGCTTCTACGACCGCTGCAGCGACTTCATGCGGGAGCTGCTCGACGGGCTGGCGACCGCGCCGGAGTCGCCACGCACCTTTCCCGAGATCGAGGACGCGATCGGATGGCCGCGGCGGCGGATCGCCTCCGTGCTCGGTGGCGTCTCGCACCTGCGGCACACCGAATTCGGCGGGATGCGGCCGTATCGATTCCACGATGGCCGCCGATCGGCCTCGGGTCGCTGGGAGCTGTGGATGGATAGCGCTCAGGCGGACGCCGTCCAGGCCGCGCGTCGCGTGAGCCGTCGGTGAGTTGAGGTGCAAAACGCAGACATACGACGGGAAATCGCGAGCCCTGCTGTATCTCGCACGCATATCAGCGCCTTTGCAGGGAGGCCTCGCCAAACGCCAGCGTTTGTCTGCAAAAAGCACGCTATGACCTGAGAAACACACGAGCGGCCCCCGACGTTGGCTCCGGGCCGACGAGAATTCGGATATTCTGAGTATGTGGATACTCCGGGTATCGCCACTCCCGACCACGAGGTCGTCGTCATCGGCGCCGGCTTTTCCGGGATCGGCGCCGCGATCAAGCTCGATCAGTCGGGCATCACCGACTGGGTGCTGATCGAGCAGGGCGACGGCGTCGGCGGCGCGTGGTACTGGAACACGTACCCCGGGATCGCGGTCGACATCCCGTCGTTCAGCTATCAGTTCTCGTTCGAGCAGCGGACGGACTGGTCGCGCGTGTACGCGCCCGGTGCCGAGCTGAAGGCCTACGCCGACCGGCTGGTCGAGAAGTACGAGCTGGGCCCGCGGCTGCGACTGAACACGGAGATCACCGGGGCCAGGTTCGACGACGACGAGCACTTATGGCGGTTGGCGACTGCGGATGGCGAGGAGATCACGGCGCGGTTCGTGATCGGCGCGACCGGAGTGCTGACCAAGCCCAAGCCGCCGGAGATCCCAGGGCTCGACGAGTACGAGGGCGTGGTCATGCACACCGCCCGCTGGGACCACGACGTCGAACTGACCGGCCGGCGGGTGGCCGTGGTCGGGACCGGTGCGTCGGCGATCCAGGTCATCCCGTCGATCGCACCGAGCGTGGAGCACCTGGTCGTGTTCCAGCGCACTCCGATCTGGTGCCTTCCGAAGCTCGACGCGCCGATGGTGCCGCCGGCGCGGTGGCTGCTCAAGTGGGTCCCGGGGGCGCGCTTCGCGGCGCGGCTGGCGAGCCAGACATTCATCGAGCTGACGTTCCCGCTGGCGGCGCACTTCAGCGGCATCGTGCCGCTGACCGGCCGGGGGGAGAAGGTGGCCCTTAAGCACCTGCGCGACCAGGTGAAGGACCCCGAGGTCCGGCGCAAGCTCACCCCGCAGTACAGCCTCGGCTGCAAGCGACCGAGCTTCTCCAACGACTACCTGAGGACGTTCAACCGCGAGAACGTCCAGCTCGAGACGACCCCGATCGAGGCGATCACGTCAACTGGCGTGCGCACGGCCGATGGCACCGAGCACCCCGTCGACGTGCTCGTGCTCGCCACCGGCTTCAAGGTGTTCGAGACCGGCAACATGCCGCCGTTCCCGATCCGGGGTGCCGCCGGAGTCGACCTCGAGCAGTGGTGGGACTCCAACCGGTTCCAGGCCTACGAGGGCGTGAGCGTCCCGAACTTCCCGAACTTCTTCTCGATCCTCGGCCCCTACGGCTTCAACGGCGCGTCGTACTTCCTGCTGATCGAGACGCAGATGCGCCACATCCTCCGCTGCCTGAAGCGAGCCCGCGACACCGAGTCGACCCGGGTCGAGATCAGCGCCGAGGCGAACGAGCGGTACTGGCGCGCGATGCTGGCGCGCCGCCACAACCAGGTGTTCTTCACCGGCTCGTGCGCGGCGTCGAACAGCTACTACTTCGACCGCCACGGCGACGTGCCGTTCCGGGCCAGCCCGAGCCTAGAGGCCACGTGGCGCAGCGCCCGGTTCGACCTCGACGACTACCGCTTCGACCGCGTCGGTCCCGAGGTCGCGGCCCAGATGGCGTGATGAAGCGGCTCACCCGCGTCGAAAGCCAGGAGCGCACCCGCGCGCTGATCGTGCAGGCGGCGGCGCGGCTGTTCCTGCGCGACGGGTTCGGCGTGACCTCGCTCGAGCAGGTCGCGGAGGAGGCGGGCTTCACCCGGGGTGCGGTGTACTCGAACTTCGAGAGCAAGACCGCGATGGGCATCGCCGTGATCGACGAGCTCTACGCCCGCGAGGAGCGCCGTCTGGTCGTGGCGCTCGCCGATGCCGTGGACGGTGGCCTCGACGCCTGGTTCGACGTGCTCTCGAACTGGGCCGACAGCACGATCGGCGACCCCGACTGGACCCGGCTCGAGATCGAGATCGCCGCCTCGAGCGCTCACGACCCGGCGCACCGAGCGGCGAGCGCGGCCCGGTACGCGCGCCAGCGCGCCCTGTGCGTGCAGCTGCTTAAGGAGCGGTTCGGCGACTCCCTCCCGGTCGACGGCGAGACAATGGCCGCCGTGATCATCGGCCTCGGGCTTGGGATCGGGCTCCAGCGAGCGGCCGATCCAAGCGTGCCGGGAACGATCTGGAGCGAAACCCTGCGCACCCTCGCCGAGGGCGCGCGTCGACAAACGGAGGTAACGAGCTGATGCAGCGCGTGCACGTCACGCAGGACTTCTCCCAGCCGGTCGAGGACGTGTTCGTGTATCTGAGCGAGCAGGAGAACCTCGAGCCGCTGTTCGGCGCCAAGATCAAGCGCCTGACCGACGGGTCCGACGGGACTCGCAACGGCACCGGCGCCTCGCGTGAGTTGCGGGTCGGACCGCTGCCGGGTTTCGTGGAGACCAATACCGAGGTGGTTCCGAACGAGCTGATCCGCTACCGGATCACGAAGGGCGGCGTGCTCAAGGACCACGAAGGCGTCATGCGGTTCTCGCGTCAGGGCGCGGGCTCACACCTCGACTACACGATCGTGTTCGACGGCAAGGCGCCGGGCATTGGCCCGGTCGTCAGGCTGATGCTGACCCGCACCATCGGCGGCGCGCTCTCAAAGCTCGCGCGCGACGGCGTGCCAGCGGCGCACTGATCAGAGGGGACGCCGCTCGGCGTCAGTTGGGGAGCGTCGAGTTCAGCCAGCGCGTCAGCGCGTGGCGGCCGACGACGGTGATCTCACCGTCGGCGCCGAGCCAGTCGCGAACGCGAAGCTCACGGACGAGCCCGAGCGCGTCGCTCGGCCCCGGGCCGTCGCCCTTCGCGGCGATCAGGTCGGTACCGGGCTCCACCATCCACCGTCCCGACTCCAGGGCGGCAAGCGCTCGCCCCTGCTCTTCGGTGGGCAGATCGAGCGGATGCGGGCCGGCGCCGGTCAGTGGATCGTCGACGGTCTCGGGCCGACGTGGCGTGCCCGTGCGCGCCGTGAACTCGTCGCTGAACGCTCCGGCCCGGGCCGCGAACTCATCGCCGAACATCTCCGCGTGGCTGCGCAGCCACGCCCCGGCGTTCCCGATCCAGTCCTTGGCCGTGTCGGGGTCGACGCCGACCGCGTCGGCAACGTCATCCATGTCGACGTTGTCGACCGCTCGTTCCACCGAGCGACCGAGCTCGCGAGCGATCGAGCGAACCATGTCCTCGAAGCTCTCGTCGTTGTGATCATCTGAAGGCATAACCCAGATGATGACACGCCGGGCCCGGCGGCACCCGGGTTTGCCCTCAGACGGTGGGCTGCTGATCCTGGAGCGCGGCGAAACCCATCGCGGCCGCCGCGACCGCGGTCCCGGTGACGAGCACGGCGGCGTGCTTCGGGAGCTCGCCGCGACGCCCGGCGAACACGCCGGCGAGGGCGTCGGCCACGTCGCAGGCGATCCCGATCTGGAGCCACCGGGCACGCTGGCTTCCGCTGCTCGTGCTGAGCCCGTAGGCGAGGGCGGCGTCGCGCACGCCGAACAGCCGCGCCAGGTACGGCGCCTGCGGATTGCCGGCGGGGTCGAGGCCGAACAGCCGACCGGACAGTCTCGGCGCGAGCCATGCGCCCGCGCCGATTGCCGCGCGGGTGCCGATCAGGCTCTGCACGATCTGGTCGTTGGCCACGGCGGCACCCTACCGTGTCGCGTTGGCGACGGGGGATTTGCTCCCGCCGGGTGTAAGGTGCGAACGGTGACCGAGGCACGACGCGGGACCGACGAGGGCACGGCCGCGTGGCATCGGCACCTGCACCACACGGGCCACCACGAGCTCAGCGAGGACACCGCGCAGACGCCGGGCATGCGGCGCTACGAGGCGATCTCGGGCAAGCTGGGCGGCTCGCGGAAGATCTGGATGGGGGAGAGCCGGATCGATCCGGGCATGGTCTCCGGTGACCACCATCACGGCGAGGCGGAGACGGGGATCTACGTCGTCAGCGGCCACCCCGAGTTCGTGTTCCTCGAGGACGGCGAGGAGCGCCGGGTGCGCACCAGTCCCGGCGACTACGTGTACGTGCCGCCGTTCGTGCCGCACCGCGAGGAGAACCCGTCTGACGACGAGGGTGCGGTGGTGGTCCTCGCCCGCAGCACGCAGGAGGGGATCGTCGTGAACCTGCCGAGCCTGCGCGCCGAGGTTCCGGAGCTCGATCAGCTGGTCGCGTCGCTCCAGCGCGACGGAGCCGACTGACGCCGCGCGCCGTCACTCACGGCCGCGCCCCGCGGCGGTGAGGCTGCTCCACAGCGTCGAGGCGGGCGCGCCGTAGTCGGGCTGCTCGAGGAGGTCGACCCGTTCGACCCACTTGACCCATTGAAAGCCTCGGGAGGACGGCGCCACCAGTCGTACCGGAGCGCCGTGGTCGTGGCTCAGCGGCTCATCGCCGATGTGCGTGGCCAGCAACAGCCCCGGCGCCTCTGCGAGCGCGAAGCTCCAGCGGTAGCCGGTTCGGGAGACGACGCGCAGATGCCGGGCCCGGGGCGCTGCTCCGGCCTGCTCGAGCAGCCGGCTCAGCCTCACCCCCCGCCAGCGCTGCGTCGAGTAGAAGCCGCCGGTGCAGTCGAGCGTCGCTGTGACCTCGTCCACCGCCGAGAGGTCTGGCAGCGACAGCAGCAAGCGTGTCGTGACCAGGCCGCCCACCGCGAGTCGGTAGCTGCCGGGGTCGATCGGCGCAGGATCGTCGGCGACCCACGATGTCGTCGGGAACGCGTTGCCGGCGAACGAGGCGGCTTCATAGGAGCCGGTGAAGCGGCGATGGGCGCCGCGCAGGCCGAGCAGTGCCTGCACCGGCCGCTCCGCCCGCCACACGAGCAGCGAGCCAACCGCGATCGAGGCGCCGGCGAGGAACTGTCGGCGATGGGTCACGTCCCGGCTGCGCAGGCGCTTGGCGCGGAGCACCATGTGTCCCACGACGGCGATCGCCAGCATCGCGCCGAGCAGGTCGTGCCAGCTCAGGAGGCTGTACCCGGCGGGGCTGACGGTCGCGCCGTCGTCCCACAACCAGCCGGAGCCAACCGCCGCCAGCACGAACACGAGCGCGGCCACGCTGACCGCCAGCTTGCGGTCCCGCAGGGCGGGCTGGGCAAGGCGGGGCCACACCCGGCGCAGCTTGAACACCAGCAGCACCGCGATCGCGAACCCGAGCCCGTCATGCAGCGCGTACACCCAGCCCGCCCCCGAGGTACCCGCGAACAACGTCAGCACGCCGGTCGCGATCAGTAGCGCGACCAGCGCCGCGAGACCCCAATCGGTGCCGCGCGCGGTCACCACACCGAGTCTACGAGCGGTCGGTTAAGCGCGGGTGAGCGCCGTCAGCGCGGTCTCGATATCGGCCCGGTCGACGTCGAGATGGGTCACGGCCCGGACGTGGGTGGCGTCGACGGCGCTCAGCTCGACCTGGTCTGCGAGCTTCGCGACGTACCCCGGAGCGTCGGCGACGGCGAAGACCACGATGTTCGTCTCGACCGTCGCGGGATCGATCTCGATTCCCGGGAGGTCCGCCAAACCCTCCGCCAGCAGCCGGGCGTGCTCGTGGTCCTCGGCGAGCCGTTCGACATGGTGATCGAGGGCGTACAGGCAGCCGGCGGCGAGGATGCCCGACTGGCGCAGCGACCCGCCGAGCATCTGCTTCCAGCGCCACGCCTCCTCGATCAGCTCGGATGAGCCGGCGAGCACGGCGCCGACCGGTGCGCCGAGCCCCTTGGTGAAGTCGATCCAGGCCGTATCGAAGCCGCCCGCGTGGTCGGCCGCCGACACGCCCGAGGCGACGACCGCGTTCATCAGCCGGGCCCCGTCGAGGTGCGCGCGCAGGCCATGGCGGTCCGCCGTGGCGAGCACGGCGCGGATCTGCTCGAGCGGCCACACGTGGCCGCCGGCGAGGTTCGTGGTCTGCTCGACCGAGACCACGCGGGAGCGCGGCATGTAGCGCGTGGGGTTGGTCCGGATCCCGTCCTCGAGCTGCTCGGCGGTGAACCTGCCGCCGGCGCCGTCAAGCGTTCGGATCATCAGGCCGCCGAGCTGCGCCGGACCGCCGCCCTCGGCGTGGATCGGGTGCGCGGTGCGGTCGAGCAGCAGCTCGTCGCCGCCGGGCCGCGCGTGCAGCCGCAGCGCGATCTCGTTGCACATCGTCCCGCTCGGCAGGAACACCGCCGCCTCATGACCGAGCAACTCGGCGACCCGCTCCTCGAGCGCGATCGTGGTCGGATCCTGGCGGCGCTGCTCGTCGCCGACCTCGGCGGCGGCGATCGCCGCGCGCATGCCCTCCGTCGGCCGGGTCTGGGTGTCGCTGTACAGATTGACCGCGCCCACGCGCGGTCAGTCGTCGCGCGGCGGCGGCTGGAACACGATCCGCTTGAGCTCGCTGCGCGCGCTTCCCCCGAGCCGCAGCGCGGTCTGGAAGCCCTCGGCGCCGACCTCGCCCGAGTCGACCGCGCGCCGAAGCTCGTCGAGCAGCGGCCGCTCGTCGTCGGAGACCTGGTCGCGACCCGCGTCGAGCAGGATCAGATGCCGCGGACGCCGGAACTGGTGCGCGATGCGGGTGAGGCGCTCGCGGTCATCGCGATCAAAGCCGGTGACGGGAACGACGACGCTGTCGCCCTGCTGGAGGCGCTTGGTCACGGCGGCGAGCAGCAACTCCTGCGAGCGCTCCTCGATTTCAGCTTCGTCGACGCGGCCGGTGAGCAGAGCGCGGACCCGGGCCGGCAGGATCGCCACCCCGCGCTCCTCCACCACGCGCTCGGCGAACTTGCCGGGGTCGGTGGCGGCCGACCCCACGATCACCAGCAGGCTCCCCGGCATGTACCGCAGCCGGTCCGACGGCGCGAGGACGCGGCAGCGGACCGAGATGTCGACGGGGCGCGGAGCGCCGTCGCGGCGCGGCCGCTCCGACGACCAGCCGGTGCGCTCGTCGGGCGAGATCTTGACGCTGCGGGATGGGCCACCTTCGTTCATGTCGCTCCAATCATCTCCGAATCTGAGGAAACCATGTTTCCGGTGCACGGGAGGCGGTCAGGTCCTCGACGGGTAGGATCGCGCCCATCGAGGGCTCGCGCCACACCTGGGACGTGATTGTGCTCGGCGGTGGGGCGGCCGGCGAGAACGCGGCGCAATACGCGATTCAGGGAAGTGACCGGACCGCGGTGATCGTCGAGCCAGAGCTCGTCGGCGGCGAATGCTCCTACTGGGCGTGCATGCCGAGCAAGGCGCTGCTCCGGCCGGTCGAGGTCCTCGACACCGGGCGCGCGCTGCCCGGCGTGGCCGAGAAGCTGTCGCCGCCGCCTGACGTCGGAGCGGTGCTCGAGCGCCGCGACGGGTTCACCCACAACCACGACGACTCGGGGCAGGTCGCGTGGGCCAAGGACAACGGAATCGACGTCATCCGCGGCCGAGGACGGTTGACCGGCGAGAAGCAGGTCGAGTTCACCGATCTCGGTGGCGACGTCCGCGGGCTCGAGGCTCGGCACGCCGTCGTGCTCGCCACCGGCAGCACCTCCACGATTCCACCCGCCGACGGGCTGCGCGAGGCGCTGCCCTGGACCTCGCGCGATGTCACCAATCTCACCGAGGTTCCACGCCGGGTCGCAATCATCGGCGGTGGAGTGGTGGCATGTGAGGCTGCCACCTGGCTGCACGGGCTCGGGGCCGAGGAGGTGACGATCATCGAGCGCGGGGAGAGGCTGCTCGCCAACCTCGAGCCGTTCGCGAGCTCGATCACGGCCGAACAACTCGAGGCGCGCGGCGTCGCCGTGCTGCTCGGAGCCGAGGCCCGGTCGGTGCGCCGGCAGGCCGTCCAGGACACCGGCATCGGCAGGATCCACGGCGGCCCGGCCACGATCACGGTCGGGGACTCGACGGTCGAGGTCGACGAGATCGTCGTCGCGGCCGGCCGGGCTCCCAACTCGGGCCACCTCGGTCTCGATCGCGTGGGGATCGACGTGAGCGCCTCTCACGGTCACGTGCAGACCGACGATCACATGACCGTCGCCGGAGACTGGCTCTACGCCGCGGGCGACGTGTGCGGTCGAGCGCTGCTCACCCACATGGGCAAGTACCAGGGCCGGATCGCGGGCGACGTGATCGCGGCGCGCGCCGAGGGACGCCCGCTCGACGGGCTCCGCTACCGCGACGTGGCCGACCACGACATCGTTCCGGCGGTCATCTTCACCGATCCGGAGATTGCGTCCGTCGGGTTGACCGAGTCCGCCGCGCGCGAGAAGGGCATCGACGTCGAGCCCATCGAACACGACATCGCGTCGGTGGCCGGCGCATCCCTGCTGCGCGATGACTACGTGGGCCGAGCGAAGCTCGTCGTCGACCGCGCCAGCGGCACGCTCGTCGGGGCCACGTTCGTCGGCTCCCAGGTCGCGGAGCTGCTGCATTCCGCCACCACCGCGATCGTCGGCAAGGTCGACCTCGAGCGGCTGTGGCACGCGGTACCGTCGTATCCGACGGTCAGTGAAGTCTGGCTGCGCCTGCTGGAGTCGCGCTGACAGGCGTCGCGGTCAGCGTCTGCGCGCCGGCGCCGGGTCAGCCGGCGAGATAGCGAAGCGCACGGACGCCCGCGCCGGGGCCGCGGAAGCGCGCCAGCTCGCGACCGTCCGGCAGGCACACGGCCCAGCCTCCGAAGATGCGCTTGAAGGTGAGTGCCACGGGATTCGTCATCGCATTCGATGCTGCCCGGCCCGCCGAAGGACGCACTCAGGGCTCTCGAAGAACTCCATCAGAGTTGTGCGCTGTGCAGCGATGATTTCGCAGCCGCATCGCGGTCTCACCCGCATGACGAAAATCACCTGCCACATGTCCATGTCGCTCGACGGGTTCGTCGCCGGGCCCGACCAGAGCCGCGATGATCCGCTCGGCGTCCGCGGACTCGAGCTTCACCACTGGCATCTCGGCGATCCGGTCCACGAGGCCGACATCGCCGCCACGAACTCGTTGATGGCCCCGCGCGGGGCGTACGTGATGGGACGCAACATGTTCGGCCCGATTCGGGGCGAATGGGACGAGGACTGGCGCGGCTGGTGGGGTGAGGAGCCGCCGTATCACGCGCCGGTGTTCGTGCTCACCCATTACGCCCACGACCCGATCCAGATGCAGGGAGGCACAACCTTCCACTTCGTCCCCGAGGGCTTCGAGGCTGCGCTGGCGCAGGCACGCGCGGTGGCGGGTGACCTCGGCGTCGACATCGCCGGAGGCGCATCGACGGTGCGCCAGGCGTTCGTCGCGGGGGCAATCGACGAGCTGATGCTCGACATCGCTCCGGTGCTGCTCGGATCGGGCGAGCGGCTGTTCGAGGGTGTCGAGGATCCCGGACTCGAGCCGTTCGAGGTGTCGCACTCGCCGCTGGCGATCCACGTTCGGTATCGCGTGGGCTCCTGAGCACCCCGCCGCAGTCATAGGCTTCGGCCGTGGCCCACGGCACGCATGACTTCGAGGACGACCCGCGCAACGAACACATCCTGATCTGGGTGAACGGCGAGCTCGTGCCGCGGGAGCGGGCCGTCGTCTCCGTGTTCGACTCGGGCTTCGTGCTCGGCGACGGCGTGTGGGAGGGCCTGCGCGTCCGCTCCGGTCATCCCGCGTTTCTCGAGCGCCATCTCGACCGCCTGTTCGAGGGGGCGAAGGCGATCATGCTCGACATCGGGCGCAGCCGGAGCGAGCTCACCGAGGCGATCTACGCGACGTTGGCTGCCAACGAGATGGTGGACGGAGTCCACGTGCGGCTGATGGTCACCCGCGGTGTGAAGCGCACGCCCTATCAGGACCCCCGGGTGACGATCGGGCCGGCCACCGTGGTGATCATCGCCGAGCACAAGGACCCGCTGCCCTCGACGGTGAGCGACGGCATCACGCTGTTCACGACCCACGTGCGCCGGGCCTCACCCGACACCCTCGACCCGAAGCTGAACGCCCACTCCAAGCTGAACGACATCGCCGCGTGCATCCAGGCCTACACGGCCGGCGCCGACGAGGCCCTGATGCTCGACCCGCACGGGTTCGTGGCCACGTGCAACTCGACGCACTTCTTCATCGTGGCGGGCTCGGAGGTGCTGACGTCCGATGGGCGCTACTGCCTGGCCGGGATCACCCGGGCCAACGTGCTCGAGATCTGCCGGGCCAATGGGATCCCGGCACGGGAGACCACGTTCAGCCTCACCGAGGTGTACTCCGCCTCCGAGGCATTCGTGACCGGAACGTTCGCGGGCGTCGTGCCGGTCTGCACCGTGGACGGCCGCACGATCGGAGAAGGCCGGCGCGGGCCGATGGTCGAGCGCCTGCAGACGCTGTATGGCGAGCTCGTCGATGCCGACGTCGCCGCTCGATGACGCCGGAGGTGCGGGTGGCCATGTGGTCGGGGCCGCGGAACATCTCGACCGCGATGATGCGCGCCTTCGAGAACCGTCCGGACGCGGTCGTCGTCGACGAGCCTCTGTACGTCCCGTACCTGGCGCGGACGGGAATCGACCATCCGGGCCGAGCCGAGGTGATGGCGTCCCGGACCGCCGACCTGGATGACGCGGTTGCCACCCTGTCGGCGCCTCTCCCGGCGGGCCGGACCGTGCACTACGCCAAGCACATGGCCCACCACGTCTCCCGTGAGATGGAGCTGAGCTGGACGCTCGCCTTCCGCAATGTGCTGCTGATCCGTGACCCGGCCGAGGTCGTCGCCTCCTACGTGCGCAGCCGCGAGACATGCGAGCCTGACGACATCGGCCTGCCCCAGCAGGGCTGGCTGCTCGAGCTCTGGGACGCGCGGGGCCTCGACGTCCCGATCCTCGACGCCCGCGACTTCCTGCTGGCACCCGAGCCGCATCTGCGGTGGCTCTGCGACTGGCTACAGATCCCGTTCACCGACCGGATGCTCTCCTGGCCTCCCGGACCCCGCGAGTCCGACGGGGCGTGGGCGCCCTACTGGTACTCGGCCGTGTGGTCCTCCACGGGCTTCGAACCCTGGCACCCGCGCGAGACGACCCTCTCCGATCACGACGCCGCCGTGGCCGAGTCGTGCCGTCCGGTGTACGAGGCCCTGCGCGACCGCAGAGTGCGCGTGTGACCGGGCGACGGCGCGCCTGGCGTCTACGCGTCGCTCTCGAGCGGCGCGGGGGTGGATACGCCGGGCGCATGCCGGCCGTCGCTGACGCGACCGGTGCCCTGAACGTCGCGGCGCGTCACCGCCAGGTACGCCACCAGCACGAAGATCATCAGGGCGAGGACGAGCGCCACGGGTCCATCCCCAAGGCCAAGGCCCCGGAGGGCCGTCGGCTTGCCGAGCCAGTCCGCGATTGAGGCGCCCAGCGGCCGCGTTGCCACGTAGGCGAACCAGAAGCAGAAGATCGAATTCCATCCGAACCACCGGTAGCCGGCGGCCGGGACCGCGATCACGGCGGCGAACACGACCGCAGACGCGAGGTACCCCAGACCCAACGTCACGGCGGCCAGATCTCCGAGCGCGGTACCCATCGCGAATGTCGCGACGACGGCCGCCCAATAGAACAGCTCGCGCCTGACCGTGTCGATCTCGTGGAAGGAGAGGGTGTGCTCGGTCCGCTCCCAGGAGAGGAACACCGACGCCAGCAGGACCGCGAACAGAACGCTCGAGACACCGTAGGGGACGCCGAAGTGGACGTGCAGCACGTCGGCGCACATCGTGCCGAACACGCCCACCGCGCAGACCGCGAGCCAGTACGTCCAGGCGATGTACCGCCGCACCCAGAACTGCAGCGAGAGGGCCACGACGAACCCGCAGAATCCGAGCAGTACCGCGATCACGGGGTTGATCGCGTGCACGCTCCAATCCGAGGTCGACTCGCCCATCGCCGTCGAGAGCGCCTTGATCACCCAGAAGTAGGCCGTGACCTCCGGCACCCGACGCGCGCCGCGTCGGGTCCATGCCCCTGTCCGTCGAGTGGCCACGCGAACAGTGTGGCGGCGAATCTAAGGCCTTGATCAAGCGAGCGTTTGCAGGCTATGTGGCCCAGCTCCACTGAAACCGCCGTCCGCGCTTGTGGCAGGCGATCCGTTGACCGGTCACGGTCCGATGCGGAGGCGGGGTCCGAAGCTGCTTGACCACGCGGCACGAGAAGCCGGGAGTGTGGAAACGCGGATTAAGGTGCCCGCGGCGGATCGCCGCCAGGGCCGCCGAACAGCTCATTCGGTGGACCTTCACGTTGCCGAACGGAACGAACTGGTCGTCCCGCGGACCTTGTCCGGCATTGGGACTCGGCGCCGTGCAGTGGCGGAACGTGGCTGCAGGCGACGTCGGCGTGGCCCACGCCAGAGCGAGGACGATGGCGCCCGTCAACAGGCTGAGCCTCACGATCGGTACCCGCGTGCGCCAAGCCTACCGCCGGCGGATCGACATCGGAAGGGCCGAGGCGGCGATGAGCCCGCCGGGGGATTTGAACCCCCAACCCCTTGATTACAAATCAAGTGCTCTGCCAGTTGAGCTAGGCGGGCGAGGCGGCTCAGTTTGGCACGGCCGGTGGCGCGGACCGAGCGGCCACCGCTGCCCGGGATGAACGCTCAGGAGGCTTTGGCCGACACGGCGTGCTCGAGCGACCCGTGGCCGTTGCTGGAGTACGTGGCCTCGGGCTCGGGTGCGTCAGGCGGTCCGCCGTCGCCCAGGCGCCGCTCGAGTTCGCCGAGCACGGCGCCGAACAGCAGGTGCCGCCAGGCCGCCTGCCAGAACGCGGCGCGATTCCCGTGCAGCCGGGGGAGTTCGTCGCGAGCCGGATGGAAGCGATCGCTCAGCACGGTCAGCGGCCAGGACGCGAGGTGCTCTCCGAGAGCGAGCGCAGGGCCGCGCAGCGCTCTGGGCAGCGGCATCGATGGCGCGACGTTCGCGTACACCGCCCCGAACACGGCGCCGTTCTGGAGGTGCATGATGAGCCCGATCGGGTGCCAGCCATCGGTCCCCGATCCCGTCACCGCCTTGCCCAGCAGCTCGACATCGTCGTAAGGGCAGCGGAACAGCCGCTTGTCGACCGGTTGGGTGAGCGCCCACATCGCAGCCGCAACCGTTCCGCAGGCGGCCCCCCTCAACGTGCGTGTGCGATCCACACCCGGGCTCAAGACACGCAACTGTAACGGCCGGTGTTGGAACGGGTACGCCAATGTGCGATGGATCACGAAGTCCTGCATAACCGGACCCGCGAGCGCGGCGCGAACCCATTCGTGTACTGGCTGGTGCGAGGCGTGCTGCAGCCGTTCTTCCACATCTACTTCCGTCTGAGCCGGATCGGGCGCGAGCACATCCCGGCGGAAGGGCCGGTGATCATCGCCTCCAACCACCGCAGCTTCATCGATCCGTTCGTGATCGCGGTGATGGCGCGGCGCCCCATGTACTACGTGGCCAAGAAGGAGATCTTCTTCTACAACCGGCTGCTCACCTGGGTCCTGAGCTCGCTCGGCGCGTTCCCGGTCGACCGGGGCGCCGGCGACGCCGAGATGATCGAGACGGCCAAGGCGATCCTCGATCGTGGTGACATCGTGCTGATCTTCCCTGAGGGCACCCGGACCCGCCCCGGCTCGCTGGGCAAGCCCAAGCGCGGCGTCGGCCGCCTGGCCCTCGAGACCGGGGCGCCGGTGGTGCCGGTGGCGGTCATCGGGACCGAGGCCGCGCGCAACGGCTGGCGGCTGCGTCCTCACAAGGTGCGGATCCGGGCCGGGCGGCCGTTGCGCTTCCCGCGCGTCGAGAACGCCTCGCCAGCACTTGCGTCGGCGGTGACCGAGCGGATCTGGCCCTGCGTGATGCTGCAGTGGGAGTGGCTGGGCGGGATGCCCCCGATCCGTCGCGCCTCGATCATCGGTGCCGGCAGCTGGGGTACGGCGCTGGCCGTCAGCCTGGCCCGTGCGGGATTCGAGGTCGAGCTGGGCACGCGCACGCCCGAGCAGGCCGAGCTGCTGTCCACCAGCCGCGAGAACGCTGCCTACCTTCCCGGCATCGCGCTTCCCCACCAGGTGCACGTTCTCAGGGCGAGCGATCTCGAGCTCCAGGCGAGCGACCTGGTGTGCCTGGCCGTACCCGCCAGGGCACTCGCGGCGGTGACGGCAGCGCACGGCGAGAAGATCCCGCGCCGCGCCGGTCTGGTGGTCATGTCCAAGGGCCTCGTCGGGCCATTCGGCACACTTCCGAGCGCCTTCGTGGCCGAGCGCACGTCCGCCCGCGCGGTCGCTGTGCTCGGTGGCCCGTCCCACGCTCCGGAGGTCCTCGACCATCGAGCTTCGATCGTGCTCGCCTCGCTCGACCGAGGCTTCGCCCGTCAGCTCGCCGACGCCCTCGACACGGCCGGGCTCGACGTGTCGACGAGCAACGACGTCACCGGGGTCGAACTCGCCGGCTGCGCCACCAACGTGGCCACGCTGGCCGCGGCTGCCGCAGCCTCTGCCGGCCCGAGCATCGCGGGTGCCGCGGCGGGAAAGGTGTTCGCCGAGGTCGACGCGCTCGCCCGACACCGGGGCGGACGGGCCGAGACATTCGCCGGCTTAGCCGGTGCGGGCGATCTGGTCGCCACCGTGGTCTCCGCCCGCTCGCGGGACAAGCTCGCCGGCGAGCTGCTGGCCCAGGGCATCTCAGTCCCGGAGATCGACAGCGCGCTCGGGCAGCAGGTCGAGGCCGTCGAAGCCGTCCCGATGCTGGTGACGGCGGCCCGCGATGCACACGTCCAGGCGCCCGCGCTCGAGAGCCTGGCAGCGCTCGTAGAAGGCCGGATCGGGCCGGAGCGATGGACGGCGACAGTCACCGAAGGCGTGCGCCGGAAACGTTCTCGACACGTCCAAGCGGCATAGGGTCCGGCCGGAGGTAGGCTCCTCGTGTCGTGGCCGAACCAGTTCCCAGCACCAAGGCAGAGCTCGACGCCCGCTTCACCGAGCTCTACCAGGCGCATCTGCGCGATGTCTACTCGTACAGCTACTACCGAGTGGGCAACCACCACGACGCCGAGGACCTCACCGAGCAGACGTTCTTGCAGGCCTACCGGCACTTCGAGCGGGCACTGCGGGAGTCGAACGGACGGCCGTTGCGGCCGTGGCTCATCCGGATCGCCCACAACCTGGCCGCAAACTTCTATCGCGACCGCTCGCGCAAGCCGGAGTCGGCGATCGAGGACGCGGGGATGATCTCCGCGCCGCATACCACCGAGTCGCTGGTCGAGGGCCGCGAGGAGCTCAAGGGCATCCTCGAGGGGGTCCAGCAGCTTCCCGACGACCGCCGTGAGGCGCTGATCATGCGCTTCGCGCTGGGGATGGACAACCGCGAGATCGCTCGCGCGCTCGGGCGGACGGACGGCGCCACCAAGGTTCTGCTGCACCGGGCCATCCGCCAGCTCGAGGGCATGGTGGCCGAGAACGCCGGCAACGTGGACGGCAGGCAATGAGCACCGGGACCCACGACTTCGAGGCGCTACTGCGTGAGGCGCTGACTCCGGTTGACCCGCCGGCCGATCTGCTGCCCCGGCTCGAGCAGACGCTGATCAGCCTGACCGAGCTGGCCCAGGACGAGCTCGAGAGCTGGGAGCTCTCGGCGATGCGCGACCCGCGCAACTGGGTGCGTCCGGCGGCGGCCGCGGTGATCGGTGCCGGGGCCGGGACGGCCCTCGTGGTTCTGCGGGTGCGCAGCCGTCACCGCTCCCGCCGCGCCCAGTCGGCGGGGCTGCTCGACCTCGCGGGGCACACGATGCAGGACTTCGCCGAGGAGGCGCGGCGGATCCTGCCCCGCCGCTGAGCGAAGCGCGGTCACAGCGGGCAGGATCGGGCCCGAAATGCCCGAAAGCCCGCTGCTAGCGTCAAATCACCGAATGGCCGTCTGTTATCGACATCCCTCACGCGAGACCGGGGTCTCGTGCTCCTCGTGCGGGCGACCGATCTGTCCGGACTGCATGACGCCGACGCCGGTGGGGATGCGCTGTCCGGAATGCTCGCGGGAGAGGACCAAGGTCAAGACCATCCGCTCGGGCTCGGCGGCTCAGACCCCGGTCGTCACTCAGGCGCTGATAGCGGTCAACGTGCTCGCGTTCCTGGCTGAGACGGCCGCGGGCGCTTCGCTGGGAGGGGGTGCCAGCGGCACCGTCTACATCCACGGCGTGCTGTTCGGCCCGGCGATCGCCCACCAGCACGAGTACTGGAGGATCCTGACCGCCGGATTCCTGCACGACGGGCTGCTTCACATCTTCGTGAACATGCTGTCGCTGTACTTCATCGGGCCCGTGCTCGAGCCGGCGATCGGCCGGCTGAACTTCGCCGCGATCTACTTCGCCTCGCTCCTGGCCGGATCGTTCGGGGCGCTTCTGTTCCAGCCGTTGGCCCTCACCGTCGGCGCGTCGGGCGCGATCTTCGGGATCTTCGGCGCGCTGATCGTGGTAGCCCGCGCGCGCGGCATCCCGATCTGGCAGAGCGGCCTCGGCCCGATCCTGCTCATCAACCTCCTGTTCTCGGTCAGCTTCAGCGGGATCTCGATCGGCGGTCACCTGGGCGGCCTGGTCGCCGGTCTGATCACCGGATGGCTGGTGGTGGAGTTCGCCGAGCGGCGGCGGATGCAGTGGGTCGTGCCGGTGGGCTGTGTGGTGATCGCCGTCCTCAGCGTGGTCGGCGCGATCGCGGTCGCCGGCAGCCACGGGCTCGCGCCCCACGGCATCGGCTTCACGGGTTAGCCCGTGAGCACCTCGTCGTAGAGCGACTGGATCGCGGTCAGTAGCCGATCCGGAGCGAAGCGCACCCGGACGTCGGCGGCGGCGGCGGCACCGAGGCGTTCCCGCGCGGCGCGGTCGTCGAGCAGCTCGGCGGCGACCTGCGCCAGTGGTCGCGGGTTGCTCGGGGGGACGAGCCGGCCGGTTTCGCCATCACGGATGATCTCCGGCAGGCCGCCGTGGTTGGAGGCGATCACCGTGCAGCCGGCGGCGGCTGCCTCGACGGCCGCGCCGGGCAGCGGATCGGGCGCCGTCGAGGGCACCGCCACCAGGTCAGCGGCCCCGTACACATTGTCGACGTCGTCGCGGAACCCGATCAGGCGCAGGCGGCCGTCGACCCGGAGCGTCTCGGCGAGCTCGAGCACCCGCTCGCGGTGCTCCTCGGCGCCCGGCCACACGTCGCCGGCGATCACCCCGACGGCACCCCGGTCACGCAGCGGCTTCTCGGCGAGCGCCCGGATGAGCACGTCCTGGCCCTTCCAGTCGGAGATCCGGCCGAGCACTGTGATCGTCGGGATCCGAGGATGCAGCCCGAGCGCCTGCCGGGCCACGAGCGGGTCGGCCCGGCGCGGGTCCAGGGCCAGCCCGTCGTAGATCACCCGGACCCGATCGGAGGGGCCGCCGAACTGCGCCGCCGTGGCGGCCGAGACGCACGGCAGCGCCGCGGCGCTCCGCAGGGCCCGGCGATACGCGGGCCACTGACGGGTGAACCGCGAGTAGATCTCGCGCACGTGCCAGACATGGGGCCGGCGGGTCGCGGCCGCCGCCACGGCGCCCCCGAGGACCACCGAGGTGTTGGAGTGGACCAGCGCCACGTTGCGCTCCCGGATCAGCCGGCTCAGCGCCACCGAGTCGCGAGCGGCGGCCGCGGAGATCGAGGCAAATCCGGCGACCGAGGCGAGTGAGCGCCGCAGCACGCTCAGGGGCCGGACCTCCACCTCAACGTCGGAGCCGCGGAGATCGTCGAACAGCGGCCCGCGCTCGGCAAGGACAACCAACGGCCGAAATCGGGAGCGATCGAGCCCGGACGCGATCAGCTGAAGCTGACGGTCGGCGCCGTAGCGGCCGGCCGACGAATGCAGGAACAGAACGGTCCGCGGGGCTATAGCGACACCGTCAGCGCCGGGGCCGGCGCTTCCGGGACCAGCTCCGGGTGCAGGATGTGCGCCAGCAACTCGAGCCCGTCGACGATTCTCGGGCCGGGCCGCGAGAAGTAGGCGGCAGCATCGACCGCGACGACCTCGCCGGCGCCGAGGGCCGCGAGCTGATCGCGATGCATCTCGGCTTCCCGATGGGCTATCTCGGCGTCGTAGCCGCACGGCATCACGATCACGATGTCGGGCTGGGCCGCGGCAACCTCCTCCCAGCTGCGCTCCTCGGAGTTCTCGCCGGCGAACCCGAGTATGTCCTCGCCGCCGGCGTATTCGATCAGCTGCGGGGTCCAGTGGCCGGCGGCGAAGGGAGGGTCCAGCCACTCCAGCGCGGCCACCCGCGGGCGCTCGGCGCTCCGTGTCTTGATCCGTATGTGGTCGATCCGGGTCGCGGCGCTCTGTATGAGGTCGACGGCGGCGTCCTTGCGGTCGGTGGCGTCGGCCAGCGTCCGGGCATCGCCCAGGACCTCGCCGACGGTGTGCGGGTCGAGCGAGATCACCTGTGGGCGGGACTCGATCTCCTCGGCCACAGCGCGGACATCGTCGTAGGAGACCGCGCAGACTGAGCACAGCGCCTGGGTCACGATCAGGTCGGGGCGCAGATCGTGCAGCGCCTCGGTATCGAGCTCGTAGATCGAGTCCCCGGCGAGGGTGCGCTCCTTGACCGCCGCGTCGATCTGGGCCGCGTTCAGACCCTGGGGAAGGACGTCACGGGTGATCTTCGGTAGCTCGAGTGCCGCGGGCGGGTAGTCGCACTCGTGGGTGACCGCGATCACCTCGGGCCCGAGGCCGAGCGCAAACAGCATCTCGGTTGCTGATGGAATGAGGCTGACGATTCGCACGACGGACGTTCACGGTAGCTCGTATCCGGAAGGAGAAACGATATGGCAGACCTGTTGGAGGAGCACGAGATCAGAGCGGCGCTCGAGGGCACCAGCTGGACCCGCGATGGCGAAAACATCGCCCGCGAGTGGGAGTTCAAGGACTTCGCGGAGGCGATCAGGTTCGTGAACGACGTGGCCGAGGTGGCCGAGCGCGTCAACCATCATCCGGACATCCTCGTGCACGGGTGGAACAAGGTCCGGCTGTCGGTCACCAACCACTCGGCAGGAGGGCTGACGGAAGCCGATTTCGAGCTGGCCAAGCAGGTCGACGAGCTGCGCTGAGGCCCTCGGGGTTCCGTCGACGCTGCTGCTACCGTTCGCCGCGTCGCTTGATGAACGACGACGATCCATCACGAAGTACGAGCGCGCGACCGAAGGGCGCATGCGCCGGGCGATGGATCGGCCGCGGCAGGGGGTCAGCGGTGGCGCGCCACCGGCATAGATGAACGCCATCTTCATCGTGCTCACCGCACTGCTGGTGCTGGTGAACTCGTTCTTCGTGATCGCGGAGTACGCCTTGGTGCGATCTCGTCCAGAGCGGTTGCAGGCGATGGTGGAGGAAGGGGGACGGGGAGCCCGCGGGGCGACGCTGGCGCTGCGGCAGATCGACGAGATCGGCGACTACATCGCGGCCTGCCAGGTCGGGATCACGATGGCGTCGATCGCCATCGGCGCCCTCGGCGAGCCCGCGATCAAGCACGTGATCGAGCCGCTCTTCTCCGGCTGGCTCGCGCACGCCGTCGCCGGGGTGATCGCGGTCGTGATCGCGTACGTGATCATCACGATCACACAGAGTGTGATCGGCGAGATCGTCCCGAAGCTCTACACGATCCAGCATGCGGAGGGCCTGGCCCGCCTGATCGCCCGGCCGCTGCGGGCGTTCCGGGTGCTGTTCCATCCATTCATCCTGCTGCTGAACGGTGCTTCGAACAGGATCCTGCGGATGCTCGGCACCGATCCCAACGCCGACGCCGAAGGCGGCACCCCCGATGACCTCAAGCGGCTGATCATGCAGTCGCAGACCGGCGGCCAGCTCGACGCCGGCGAGGCGAACATGCTGACCGGCGTCTTTCACCTGCACGAGCAGGAGGCCCGCAACGTGATGACGCCGATCCCGGCCGTGGTCACGGTTGACGTTGGCGAGACGGTCGAGGCTGCGCTGCGGCGTTGCGTCTCGACCGGGCACTCACGGCTGGTCGTGACCGAGGACGAGAACCAGGATCGAGTCAAGGGGATCGTCCACGTCAATCAGCTGGTCAAGCTGATGATGAATCAGGGTCCCGACGCGCGCTTCGAAAAGCTCGTGCGTGAAGCACCCATCGTGCCCGAGACGAAGCCGCTCGATGACCTGCTCGCCGACCTGCAGCGCGAACGGACCGAGCTCGCGATCGTGATCGACGAGTATGGGCGGACCGCCGGCATCGTGACCATCGAGGACATCATCGAGGAGGTCGTCGGCGAGATCGACGATGAGACCGATCCGGCGGGCGGTGCCATCCGGCGTCTGGCCAACGGCGACTGGTTCGTCCGCGGCCACGTGGCGGTGACCGACCTCGAGGACTACGGGCTCGAGCTGCCGGTCGATACTGACGCGTACAACTCGGTCGGAGGGTTCGTGTTCGCCGAGCTGGGGCGCCTTCCCAAGCGAGGCGACACGATCAACGCCAACGGCTACTCGATCAGGGTCGAGTCGGTGCGCCAGAACCGCATCGAGGCGGTCCGTATCCGCCAGCGCCGAGCGGCGGCTGAAAGCACCACAAGCCGGTAGCTCTCCCGCTGGCAAACGCTCGCCACATTCGTTACATTCCATACGCACACACAGCTGCCGCGTTGATCGCAAGCTTCCGGCGGTTGAGAGGAGAGAGCGAAGCCGGCCCTCACTGTTGGGCCGGCTTCAAATCCCTCACGGGGGCGGCGGGTCGGCGAGCAAGGCGCTCAGCCCTGCGGCCAGCGGGCCCACCCTCTCCGGCGAGACGACGGATGCGTGATCGGCCGAGACGCGTTCGATCCTCAACCCGCCGCGGACGTAGCGTGGCCAGACCGTCGATGGGTTGCAGTGGCCGGGGTAGCGTGCGCTGGCGAGAAATAGGGTGGCCGGCCCGTCGTAGGGCTTGGGCCGATACGCCTCGAACGCGCGCCAGCCGATGTCGTTGAGCCGCTGGAGCCTGTCCGGGAGCCGCAGCGTGTCCGGTGGCGGGGCGACCGGGAACCCGGCCTTGTACAGAGACTTATGAGCGAACAGCGGCACGCGCGTGCGCGGCGCGGCGAGCACGTAGCGGCCGTAGCGGATGGGCGCGGACGCTCGGAAGCGGCGGCGCGCAAACGGCGTCAGACACTCCGCATGCAGGTCACTGTCGATGAGCGCGAGCGTCTCCACCTCGATGCCGGTCCCTCGGAGCATCCGGGCCATCTCGAACGCGATGAGCCCCCCCATCGAGTATCCGGTGAGCGCGACCGGTCCGTCGCCGCGGACGGCGCGGATCACCTCGACATAGCTCGCCGCCATTTCCTCGACGCTCGTGTGCGGCGCGTACCGGGGGTCCAGTCCCCGCGCTTGGAGGCCGTGGACGGCACGGTCGGTCTCGAGCGCGACCGCGAGCGGCCGCACATGGAGCACGTCGCCTCCCATCGCGTGCACGATGAACAGCGGGCGCTCGTCGCGGCCCGCCCGCAGCGGCACGAGGATCGGTGCCCGGCCCTCCGGTGGCCCGTCGATCAGGGCCGCCATCTGCGCGGGCGTCTGCGCCACCACGAGCACCGCGGGAGGCAGCTCCACGCCGATCCGCTCGTGCACCGCCTGGAGCAGCCGGACGGCGGTGAGGGAGGAGGCGCCGAGCTCGAAGAAGTTGTCGTCACGCCCGACCGGAATGCCGAGGACCGCCTCCCACAGCTCGAGGACACGTGTCTCCGTCGATGCCTCGTGGCTGCGCCCGGCGGCGGCCTGCAGCTCGATGCGCCGATCGAGTGCCGCGGCCACCCGCGCCCGGATTGTGCCGAGCGCTGCCGGGTTGGCGAGGGCCTCGGGATTGGTAGCGGCTCGACGATTGACCGCATCCGAGGCCGCGCGCTCGGAACGCTTGCCCGAGTGCGTCACCGGCAGTTCGCTCACCGCCACGACCAGGGCAGGAACGTGCGTGGCCGAGGCGTGGGCGAGGATCGTGCGCCGGATCTCGACCTCGAGGGCGGCATCCAGGACGGCATCAGGCCGGAGCACCACGAGCAGCGCCAGCAGCGCCTCGCCATCGGGTTGGAGCACCTCGATCGCCATCGCCTCCTGCACCGCCGCGATGCCGTGCAGCGCGCGGTAGATCTCGGCCGGGCCGATCCGCTCGCCGCGGATGTTCAAGACCCCGTCCGTGCGGCCGTGCATGCGTGCCTGACCGTCGTCGCGAAACTCGATCAGGTCGCCGTGCGTCCATATTCCCGGGTGCGCCGCGAAGTAGGCGGCATGGAACTGGGTGCCGTCATCGCCATAGAAGCCGACCGGGCGGGACGGGAAGGGGTTCCGGCAGACGAGCTCGCCGATGGCCTCGTCGCCGGCCGGCTCACCGCTCTCGCTGTCCACTGCCTGCACGTCCATGCCGAGGCTGCGGCACTGGATCAGCCCGCGGTTCACCGGCAGGTCGGGATGCCCGAGGACGAAGCAGCCGATGATGTCGGTGCCTCCGGAGATCGACTGCAGCGGGAGCGGTCCAAGGTGGCTTCGGATCCAGTCGTACTGCCAGTCGTGGAGGATCGAGCCGGTGCTGAGAACCGCGCGCAGATGCGGGAGTGGCGGCGGTTGGTAGCCGCTGTCCTCGCACAGCTGCAGGTACGGCGGGCTTGTGCCGAACACGCTCACCGCGTGGCGGCGGACGACGTCCCAGAGAGTGCTCGGTTCGCTGACAGGTCCGTCATAGAGCACGATCTCGGCGCCGCTGGCCAGCGCTGAGAGCTGCCAGTTCCACATCATCCAGGCCGCGGAGGTGTGGAAGAAGAGCCGCTCGCCGGCACGGAGGTCGATGTGGAGGCGATGCTCCTTGACGTGCTCGAGGAGCGTCCCGCCGGCGCCGTGCACGAGGCACTTGGGGCGTCCGGTCGTCCCGGACGTGAACATCACGAACAGGGGGTGGTCGAATGGGCGCCGTTCCCACTCCTGATCCGGGGGAACATCGTCGAGCTCGGTCAGCCGGGCGACGGGTACGCCGAGGCCACCCGGGAGTGGTCCGTCATCGAGCGCGACGATCGTCCGCAGGGACGGGAGCCGGTGGACGAGCTCAGCGATGTGTGTGTCGAGAGTGCGGGAGCCGGTGGTCCCAGTGGTGAAGAAGTTGGCGACGAGGGCGATCGGCTCGAGCTGGCCGAACCGGCTGACGAGCGCCGGGACCCCCATGTCCGGCGAGGCGCTCGAGAAGGTCGCGCCGATCGCCGCCGTGGCCAGGCAGGCGATCACGGCTTCCGCGTTGTTTCCGGCCACCGCGACGATGCGGTCGCCCGGGCCCACCCCCTGGGCGCGAAGGTGACCGGCGAGGCGGCTGACCGCGTCGCCCAATTGACCGCGGCTCATCCACCTGGGCGGCGTGTGGGCGCTGCAGGCGATGATCGCGCCCTGCTCCGGCGGCCCGGCGGCGAGCAGGTTCTCGACGTAGCTGAGGCGCAGGTTCGGGAAGAAGCGCGCGTGCTCACAATCCTCGGAGGTCACGACGGGATCGGGAAGGCCCTCGTGGATGAGGCCGGACCATGCGAGCAGCTCGCGCCAGAACACCTCGCCCTCGGCGATCGAAAACGCGTGGAACGCGGCGTGATCGGCGAATACCGCGCCGGTCCTTCGCTCGCACCGTCGAATGAACTCGGCGAGCTGGGATTCCGGCTGACGTGGCGTGACTCCCACCCCCGCGTCTGGCCTTGCAACAGACGTCATCTACTCGCAGCCATTCTTCCCCCATTTGCTGCTTAATGCTCCATTTCTATCGCCGTGAGTCCGGAATCTGACCACCTGGCGGGCTGCGCGCCGCGGTTCGCCTGGCGGGAGAATTGCGGGCATGCGCCAGGACAGACGCGACGGCGAGGTCCACGTCTGGGTCGTGCCGCTGCGCGGGCCGGGCGCCGAAAGCCACCTCTTGTCGACCGCGGAGCGCGAGCGAATGGAGCGCCTTGCCTCAGCGGCGGACCGGCACCGCTATGGGCTGGCGCACGCATCGAGGAGGCTGATCCTGGCCTCTTACCTCAACTGCTCGCCGGAACAGGTCGACATCCGGACTGATGAGCTCGGCAAGCCCGGCGTCCGCGGCAGCGAGCTCGAGCACAGCCTCGCGCATGCCGGCGATCGCGCCTTGGTGGCTGTCGGTTGGGGCCGTGCGCTCGGGGTCGACGTCGAGCGGGTGCACCGGATGCCTGATGTTGAGGCGCTGGTGCGGGGCGCGTTCACTACGCGCGAGCGCGAGCACCTCGCCGCCGCCCGCGACGAGGCCCGAGAGCTGCTGCGACTCTGGACCCGGAAGGAAGCGCTGCTCAAAGCCACCGGCGAGGGCGTGCGTGACTGGACGCGCGGACTGGACGTCCTCGACGACGAGCCGCGGGCCGGCTGGCGGCTCGTCGACCTCGAGCTCGGAGCGGACTACGTCGGCGCGGTCGCCGTCGATGCCGGAGTCACCCGTATCCGCCAGCTCGACTGGCAAAAAAAGAGCCGGCCCGCTGGGGACGGGCCGGCTCGTGCTTCTGGGGAGGAGGTGCTGCTATGAGGTACGTCGCGTTGAGAAGTTTGCGCCGCAGACCTCAATCGACCCTAAATCCTGCCGTTGGGCTCTATAAGACATGTGGCCCTCCCGCGGGACCGGCGATCAGTTCGAGTAGTCGAAAAAGCCGCGGCGGGCCTTGCGGCCCATCGCGCCCTGCTCCACGAGCTCGACGAGCGCGGGCGGGATCTTCGCCCCGATCGCCTCGCCGATCGCCAGCGAGACGTCGAGCCCGACGAAATCGAGCAGGGCGATCGGGCCCATCGGTAGGCCGGCGCCGAGGGTCATGCAGCGATCGATGTCGGCCGGCGGCATGCCGGTCTCGGACATCAGCTCGACGGCGCTGAACAGATACGGGAACAGCAGCCGGTTGACCACGAAGCCGGGGATGTCGGGAACCTCCACCGCGGTCTTGCCCAGCTCCAGGCACAGCGCCCGAGCCCGTTCACGCGTCTCGATCGTCGCCTCGTGGGGGAACACGAGCTCGACCAGCTCCATCCGCGGCACCGGGTTGAACACGTGCAGCCCGACGAACTGCTCGGGCCGGCTCGAGGCGTGGGCCAGCTCGGAGATCGACAGCGACGAGGTCGTGGTGGCGATCACCGTCTGATCGCCCCCGTGGCCTGCGAGGTCGGACAGGAGGGAGGCCTTGCTGCCGTGATCTTCGACGACCGCCTCGACCAGGAACGTCGCGGAGGCGGCGAGCTCGTCGAGGCCGGTCACCACCTGCACCCGCTCGGCGTCGAGTTCCTGCTTGGCCTTTGTGCACAGCTTCGTCACCGATGCGCGAGCGCGGTCGGCGGAGGTGTCGGAGCGGGCCCACAGCAAGACGTCACCGTGGCGGGCCGCGGCCACGGCCAGACCGCAGGCAATCGTGCCTGAGCCGGCGATTCCAAGTCGTTCCTGCAAGGGTTCTCCTGAATCGGGGTCAGATGACCGCGCCTAGAGTACGCGACCGTACCGCCGTGCGCGCTACCGTCAGTCGGCCTGCTCGGACGGGCGGATCAGCAGCTCGTTGACGGCCACGTGGCGCGGCCGCGTGACCATGTACGCGATCGCGTCGGCGATGTCCTCGGCCCGCATCCGCTCGATGTCTTGGAAGCGGTCGCGGATCGTCTCCTGGATCTCGGGACGGTTGTGGCCGGCCAGTTCGGTAGCGACCGCCCCGGGCTCGATCAGGCCGACCCGGACATGGCGGGGCGCCACCTCCTGGCGGAGGGACTCGCTGAACGCGCCGACGCCGAACTTGGTCAGGTTGTAGACGCCGCTCCCGCGCCGGGCCACCCGGCCCGCCACCGAGCTCACGTTGATCATGTCCGAAACTCGCCGAGGCTCCTGCTGCGCGGCGTCGATCAGATGAGGCAGCGCCGCATGGGCGCAGTACAGGAGGCCGAGCACGTTGATGTGCACCATCCGCTCCCACTCGTCGAGCGGAGCGTCCTGGACCGGGCCGAGCAGCATCATCCCGGCGTTGTTGATGAGGATGTCGAGTCGCCCGAGCTCGGAGACGGTGCGCCCGATCGCCTGCTCGGCCTGCTCCTGGACGGTGACGTCGGCGGTGACCGACAGCGCC
>DASXOS010000135.1:0-12898 GCA_036494115.1 Solirubrobacteraceae bacterium
GGCCGCCGCAGGAGGGATCAACGCGGCCCTGAACCCGGAGGACACGTGGGAGTCGCACGCGTTCGACACCGTCAAGGGGTCGGACTATCTGGGCGACCAGGACGCGATCGAGATCATGTGCCGGGAGGCCCCGGGCGAGATCCTTTGGCTTGAGCACGCGGGCGTCACGTTCCACCGCAACGAGACCGGGCACCTCGGCACCCGCGCATTCGGCGGTGCCTCGGCGGCCCGCACCTACTACGTGGCGGACATCACGGGCCACGCGATCCTGCACGTGCTCTACGAGCAGCTGATGAAGCACGGAGAGCTCGTCGACCGCTTCGAGGAGTGGTTCACCACCGACCTGCTCCAGGACGACGACGGTCGCTGCGTCGGCGCGATCTGCCGGAACCTGCGCGACGGCCGCCTCGAGGTGTTCAACGCCAAGGCGACGATCCTCGCCTCGGGGGGTGCCGGCCAGGCCTACCGCCCCACCACCAACGGGCTGATCGTCACCGGCGACGGGATCGCCCAGGCGTTCCGAATCGGCGCCCGGCTGATGGACATGGAGATGATCCAGTACCACCCCACGACGCTGGCGGGCAACGGCCTCTTGATCACCGAGGGCGCCCGCGGCGAGGGTGCGCAGCTGTTCAACGCCGAGGGCGAGCGGTTCATGGAGAAGTACGCGCCGAACAAGATGGAGCTGGCGTCGCGGGATGTCGTCTCCCGCGCCGAGCAGACCGAGATCAACGAGGGCCGCGGCTTCCCCGACGGGACGGTGGCGCTCGACGTGACCAAGGTCCCGCGCCGGCGGACGCTCGAGGCGCTGCGGGAGATCGTCAACATCGGCAAGGACTTCGCCGGCGTCGACATCACCCGCGAGCCGATCCACATCAAGCCCGGGCAGCACTACATCATGGGTGGCGTCAAGACCGACGTCGACGGCGAGACCACCGTTCCCGGGCTGTACGCCGCGGGCGAGGTCGCATGCGTCTCGGTCCACGGTGGGAACCGCCTCGGCGCCAACTCGCTGCTCGACACGCTGATCTTCGGCCGCCGCTCGGGCGAGCACGCGGCCAACCGCGCGATCCACATGCCGATGCCCCAGACAGCGGCATCGCGCGTGACGGTCACCGAGCGCAACATCTCGGAGATCATCAACCGGTCGGGAGGACGGCGGATCGCGGAGCTCAAGCACGAGCTCGGCGACACGATGAACGAGTACGTGGCGGTGTTCCGCGACGCCGAGGGCCTCGAGAAGGCCCTCGAGGTCGTGCGCCGGCTGAAGGAGGAGGCACCGAACGCCACCATCGACGATCACGGACGGGTGTTCAACCAGGACGTGATCGCAGCGATCGAACTCGGGTACATGCTCGACGTGGCCGAGGCGATCGTGGTTGCTGCGCAGGAGCGCAAGGAGTCCCGCGGTGCGCAGTTCCGCACCGACTTCCCCGAGCGCAACGACGACGACTGGCTCAAGCACGTCGACATCTCGGTCAATGGCACCGACCTGCCGACGGTGAGCTATTCGCCGGTCACGATCACCCGCTGGCAGCCGCAGGAAAGGACGTATTAAGTGCCTTCGTATACGTTGAAGATCCGCCGCTTCGACCCCCAGTCGGGCGAGGCCGCCTACTGGGACGAGCACGAGGTCGAGATGCCCGAGACCCAATCGGTGCTCGACGCGATCCTCAAGGTCAAGGACGACACCGACGGTTCGATCGGAATCCGTTGTTCGTGCCAGCAGGCGATCTGCGGCTCGTGCGGCGTGCGGATGAACGGCAAGCCCGGCCTGGCCTGCAACACCCATCTCGGCGAGGCAGCCAAGCGCGCCCATGGCGTCGGCTGGAACCCGCCCGAGGGCGAGGGCGAGCAGGAGATGGAGAACACGATCATCACCGTCGAGCCGATGGGCAACATGCCGGTGATCCGCGACCTGATCGTCGACATGGACGAGGTCCACTGGAAGAAGATCCAGCGCGTCACACCGTGGCTGATCAACCAGCAGCCGATCCCTGAGCGCGAGTACGTCGTCCCCCACGAGAACATGGTCGACGTCACCCAGACGATGGCCTGCATCCAGTGCGGGGCGTGCGTGTCGGATTGCCTCTCGATGGAGGTCGACCCCGGCTTCATCGGGCCGGCCGCGCTGTCCAAGGCCTACCGGTTCGTCGGCGACCCGCGGGACAACGAGCACTCCGAGCGGCTCAAGGACCTGAGCGAGGACGAGCACGGCATCTACGACTGCACGCACTGCTTCAACTGCATCGACGCCTGCCCCAAGGGCGTCGATCCGATGAGCCAGATCATGCGCCTGCGCCGCAAGGCGGGCTCCGATTTCGACATCGAGGATCGCAACAACGGTCATCGCCACGAAGCCGCGTTCAACACGCTGATCAAGGACTACGGTCTGCTCCACGAGGCCGAGCTGCTGCCGCGCAGCTACGGCGGCGACTCGTGGTTCGGAAAGTTCCACCCGGCCGCCGGCAAGGAGCTGCTCTCCTCGCTGCCGGTCGTGCTCAAGGGCGTGCTCCGCGGCAAGGTGTCGCCGAAGCTGGCGCTGCTCGGCCACAAGATTCCGCGCGAGGACCTCAAGCAGGTCCAGCAGATCTTCAAGACGGTCGAGGAGAAGCCCGAGCGCGTGGAGCTCAACCTGTACGTGAGCGGTTACGAGGACGAGGACGAGGCGGAGGGCGCTGCCGGGCGCGAGACCCCCCAGGAGGAATCGGTGCCCGCCACCCCGAGCGAAAGCGAGAACTCATGAAGGTCGCCTACTGGCCAGGCTGCGTGAGCCGCGGCTTCACCCCGGAGCTGCATGGATCGATGGCCAAGATCGCGCCGCTGCTCGACATCGAGCTGATCGAGCTCGACCGGGCCAACTGCTGCGGCGCGGGCGTGATCGCGGAGCACAACCAGGAGCTCGCCGACACGCTGAACGCGCGCACGTTCGCGCTGGCCCAGAAGACCGACGGCGAGCTGATGATGAACATCTGCTCGACCTGCCAGGGCGCCCAGGGCGAGTGCCAGGAGCGGCTCGACGCCAATACCGAGTACCGCGATCACATCAACCAGAACCTGGCCGAGGAAGGGCTCCAGTACCACCGTGGCCTCGCCAACAAGAACTTCCTGTGGCTGCTCGTCGAGGAAATGGGCCTCGACAACCTCAAGGCTCGGGTGAAGCGGCCGCTGACCGACCTGCGCGTCGGCCCGTTCTACGGCTGCTACATCGTCCGCCCCATCGACCGGCTGGGGATCGACGAGGAGCACCCGCGCGACCGCTACCTGCACTGGGTGATCGAGGCCCTGGGCGGCACCGTGATCGACTACGCCGGCGTCTACAAGTGCTGCGGCTTCCCGATCATCACGATGAACAAGCAGGCGTCGCTCAAGCAGGCGGGGCGCCACCTCGGCGATGCCAAGGACGCCTCCGCGGACTGCCTCGTCGTTCCCTGCCCCCTGTGCCATCTGAACCTCGACATGCAGCAGCCGCTGGCCGCGAAGGTGGCCGGCCGCGAGCTCCAGATGCCCGTGCTGCATCTGCCGCAGCTGGTCGGCCTGGCGCTGGGTCTCTCGCCCAAGGAGCTGGGCATGAGTAAGCACGTGGTGAAGCCGACGTCGGTGATCGATTGGTCGACTTCGGTGGTCGCAGGCGCGGCGGCCTGATCGGCCGCCTGCTCGGCTCGGCTCCGAGTCGCAGGCCTCGGCGACCGGCTCCGCCCGTCGCGCAGCCCGCGCGGCCACGAGAGGAGCTGCCCGACCGCCTGGACGAGGCCCGCCGCCGGTTGAAGTCAGCGATCCCGCCGCCCCAGGACTGACCCGCCACGCGCCCCATGAACCCGGGGGTGGCCGAAAAAGCCACCGTATTTTTCGCTTATTCGGCCAGGCCCTAGGCGACGCCGGCGGGCCTGCGCGCGCCCACCAGAAGCTCTGCGATCTGGACCGCGTTGGTGGCCGCGCCCTTGCGCAGGTTGTCCCCCACGATCCACATCCCGAGCGCCCGTGGGTGCGACTCGTCGCGGCGGATTCGCCCGACGAACACCTCGTCGCGGCCGGTGGCGCGCAGCGGCGTCGGCACATCCTCGACGAGCACCCCCGGCGCCGCAGCGAGCAGCTCGCGGGCGTCCGAGGCGGACAGCGGCTCGCGGGTCTGCACGTTCACGGCCAGGGAGTGGGAGATCCGGACCGGGACTCGCACGCAGGTGACGGCGACGCCGATCTCGTCGTCCTCGAGGATCTTGCGGGTCTCGAACATCATCTTGCGCTCTTCGTCGGTGTGGTCGTCGCCGGGAGCGAAATTGCCCGCGGCGCCGATCACGTTGAAGCCGATCGGCTCCGGATAGACCTCGGGCGGCGGCATCTCCATCCCGTGCAGCGACGCGTGGGACTGAGCCTCGAGCTCGTCGATCGCCTGCTTGCCGGTGCCGGAAACCGACTGGTAGGTGGCCACGACGAGGCGCTCGATCCCGGCCGCGCGGTGGATCGGCGCGAGGGGGACGATCATGGCCATCGTCGAGCAGTTCGGATTGGCGATGAGCCCGTGGTGGCGCTCGAGCGCGTGCGGATTGACCTCGGAGACGACGAGCGGGATCCGAGGATCGCGCCGGAACGCCGAGGAGTTGTCGATCACGGTGGCGCCCGCCTCGACGAACCGCGGCGCCCATGCTCGGGATGTGGCCGCACCGGCCGAGAACAGCGCGATATCGAACCCGCTCACGTCGGCTTGCGCAGTCAGTGCGCGCACCACGAAGCCGCCCTCCAGCTCACGTCCCTCGGAGCGGGGCGTGGCGAACGGGACGATCTCCGACGCCGGGAACCCGCGCTCGCGCAGCAGCTGAAGCATCGTGGTGCCGACGACACCGGTGGCGCCAACGACGGCGATACGAAAGCTCATCGCGCCTCCTGACCGATCGGGCGCTCCTGCTGGATCGCCCCGTCCCCCAGCTCGAACGCGTCGTGGAGCGCGCGGACGGCGTCGGGCACGAACTCGGACCGGATTACGCACGAGATCTTGATCGGCGAGGTCGAGATCGTCTCGATGTTGATGCCCTCCTCCGCGAGCGTCTCGAACACGGTGGCGGCGACGCCGGGATGCGAGCGCATGCCGGCCCCGACGATCGAGACCTTCCCGATCTCCTGGTCCGTCTTGACCTGGGCGACGTCGAGCTCACGGATCACCGGGTCGAGCGCCGCCTGGGCCGCGCGCAGATCTTCGCCCGGGACCGTGAACGACACCTCGGCGTTCTCGCCACCCTGGCCGAGCGGGAGGTTCTGGATGATCGTGTCGATGTTGCAGTTCGCCTCGGCCAGCGCCCGGAAGATCATCGCGGCCGCGCCAGGACGGTCGGGGACGCCCAGCAGCGTGATCCGAGCCTCCTCGGTGGAATGGGTGACGGCGGTGATCAGGGGATGTTCCATGGTCTCTTCTTCTCCGAGCACTACGGTACCGGGAGCGTCTTGGAAGCTCGATCGGCAGCTCATCCGGACGCCGTGTGTGCGGGCGTACTCGACGGAGCGGAGCTGCAGCACCTTGGCTCCGGACGCGGCCATCTCGAGCATCTCCTCGAAGCTCACGTAGGGCAGCTTGCGGGCGTCGGGGACGATGCGCGGGTCGGCGGTGAACACGCCCGAGACGTCGGTGTAGATCTCGCAGATCTCGGCGCCGAGCGCGGCCGCCACCGCCACCGCGGTCGTATCCGAGCCGCCGCGCCCGAGCGTGGTCACGTCGCGGCTCGTGGACACACCTTGGAACCCAGCCACGAGCACGATCCGGTCGTCGTCGAGGGCCTCGCGGATGCGATCGGCGCGCACGTCGAGGATCCGCGCCTTGGTGTGGGACGTGTCGGTGACGATCCCCGCCTGGGATCCGGTCAGCGAGATCGCCCGGTGGCCGAGGTCGTTGATCGCCATCGCACACAGCGCACAGGACTGCCGCTCGCCGGTCGAGAGCAACATGTCCATCTCGCGCGGGTCAGGGAACGGTGAGACCTCCTCGGCCATCTTGATCAGCTCGTCCGTGGTCTGGCCACGTGCCGAGAGCACGGCGACGACGCGCTTGCCCTCCTCGCGCTTGGCGACGATGCGACCGGCGGCGCGCTTGATCCGCTCGGCATCGGCCACCGAGGTGCCGCCGAACTTCATCACGACCGTGGGCGGCGCGAGCACCGCGGGCGCGGAATCCATGACGAGCAGGTTACGCGGTGGCGCTGAGGGCTAGGGCTGGTGTTTCAGCTTGCCCTTGCCGGTGGCGGCGGTGCTGGGCTGTTTGGCCTGTCCCGGCGGCACCGTGACGGGTGCCGCGGCGGGAGTCATCGCGGTGTGCGGGTTCGCGGTCTTCGTGTGCCCGTACGCATGTCCAGGCGGCGTCGCGTGCCCGGGCTTGGCGTGCCCGTAGGCATGCCCGGAGCCGTGGGCGGCGCCCGACTGCCCAGGCGAGGCCGAGTTCGCGGACCCGTGGGGCTGCGATGCGGCCCCCGGCGGGCCGACCTGCTGCGCAGCGGCGGAATGTGAGTGCCCGCGGCCAGGCGTCGTGGCCGGGCTCGAACCGACGGCTCCCCTAAAAGAGCGTCCCGCCTGGCGTGCGTGGCCCGCGGTTCCGGCGGTTTTCGCCCGGCGGGAGGCGGCGGCCGCGGAGCGCCCTGTCGTCTGGTTGACGCCACCGTGTGTCGCTGCGCGCGCCGCAGATGCCGACGTCCTCGCGGCCGTGCCGGCGCCGAGATGGAGGTGCGACGGGATCCTGGCCGACGGCGACTGCGTGCGATGCAATGACTCGTAGCCGACCCCGACTGCGGCCGCACCCACCACCGTGACGATCGCCACCTTGGCGGCCGCCGATCCGACGAGACCGGCGATCAATGATCCGCCGCTGCTCGCGGCGGTTCCGCCGGCGCCGGCGGCCGAAGCGCTCGCCACGCTTCCCTTGAAGAAGCGGCTCAGCTTGAGCGCGGCCGGGATCGGCAGCAGGGCCAGCGACCGGACCGCCTTGCGCTGTGCCCGCAGCCTGCGTGCCAGCGCCGCGCACTCTGAACACGAGCGCAGATGCGCGCGCAGCGGGCCGCGCTCGCGCCGCGGCAGCGCCTTGTCGAGCTGACGCGAGATCGCCTCCTCGGCCTCCCCGCATGTGAGCTGATCGTCGAGCTGCTCGCGAAGCGCTCGCCGGGCCCGGAACAGGAGCGCCTCGACCGCGGACGGCGACAGGTCGAGCGCGGTTCCGATTTCGGCGACGGATCGGCCCTCGAACTCGCGCATCACGATCGCGGCCCGCTGGTTGAAGGGAAGCGCTGAGAGGCCGTGCACGATGTCGCGGATCGCCGGCGTAGGCGGATCGAGCACGAGCTCCGCGGGATCGTCCTCGAGCGGGACCTCCGCCGGGCGGCGACCGGCGCGGCGATGGTGCTCGCGGCAGACATTGAGCGCGATCGCACGCAACCACTTGCCGGCGTCGCGCGGGCGCTCACCCCGTTCGAGCGCCTGGTAGGCGTTCATGAAGGTGGTCTGGGTGGCGTCCTCGGCGTCGGACTGACGGGGCACAAGCGCGCGTGCGTAGCGGTACACGTCGCTTGCGTGACGCTTGTAGAGCGACTCTAAGGTCTGCTCCGGAGAACTCTTGCGCAGTGCCGTGGCGATCATCTCGGCTCCCGGCTGGGTTCTACCCAATCTCCGTGGGAGATGATGCACGGGCCGGACCCCCGGACCCGACCCGTGCAGTGGGGGCGCCGCGCGGGCGGGCTGCCGAGAAGCCCAGCACCGCGCGACACCTCGGCATCTCCCCTAGGGATGCCGTTTGGGGGCGGAGATCCGGATGCTGCGGACGGTGACGGTCGGGGTGAATCCCGTCGCCGAGCATCCACGCCGCAATGCCGTGACCTTGCCGTGAACGACCACGTTGTCGCCGGCCGCCGGAGCGCTCGCGTCAACGCCCTTGCCGAAGTGCACCCGGGCGGAGTTGAGCGTGTACGTCTGTGTCCCGGTGGTCGACTTGTGGTTGGCACGCGTGACATCGACGGAGATCGTCCCGTCGTAGTGGCCCTTCTTGCCCGACGGAGTGAGCGTCGCGCTCACGAGCGTCCCGCTGGCTCGATATCCGTGGTTGCCGGGCGAGCACGTGCCGCCAAGGCCTTTGCTGCCGTGGCTGGGATGGCTCGGCTTCGTCGGTTTAGCGGGGTGGGCGGGATGGCTGGGATGCGTCGGATGGGTCGGCTTCGCAGCCATCGCCGGCACTGCCGCCGCCGCGAGCGAGCAGCCGACGACGAGCGCAGTTCGTTTCAACATGAAACCTCCTAGGTTGGCCTCTGCCCTATAGAGATGCCGGGCAGCGGTCCAACCTGCGCTCTGCTCCGCGTCAGCGCTGTGTGCGGTGCTTCGTCGGGCGGCGCCGCGGTGGCGCCTTCGGAGCGGTGAATCGCACCTGAGCGAGGCCGACGAACGGCGTGTAGCCGGCGTGCGGGCAGCCCGGCGGCAGGGCGCTGATCGAGCCGGTCAGCAGCACGCGGTCGCCGGGATCGGGCAGGCCCTTGCGGACGCCCTTGCCGAACGTGACCGGCGTGTCATTGAGCACGAACGACTGCCGCCCGCGCGGCGCGCGGCGGCTGGCGTGCCTGACCTTGACCGCGACGGTGCCGTCGTAGCGTCCGCGCCCGACATCGCGGGTGAGGATCGCCTTGACCAACGTCCCGGTCGAGCGGTAGGGGACGTTTTCGACCTCGCAGCCCACCCCCTGTGCGGCATGGACGCGGGCGGCCCCCGCGGGCGCCGCCGTCGCGAACAGGCCCGTCGCGAGCGAGGCCATGAGGATCGGCGCGGCGCGCTTCACCGGCCTCTTATACCGCGCGGCGGCCCGCCAGCGCGCGCCCGAGGGTCAGCTCATCGGCGTACTCCAGATCAGCGCCCACCGGCAGCCCGCTGGCCAAGCGGGTGACCGACACGTCGGGCGACACCGCGCGCATCCCGTCGGCGATGTGCAGCGCGGTCGCCTCGCCGGTGGTGGTGGGGTTAGTGGCGATCACCACCTCGCGCACCGAGTCCTCGCGGACCCGGTCGTACAGCTCGGAGATCTTGAGGTCCTCGGGGTCGATCCCGTCGATCGGCGAGAGCGCGCCGCCGAGCACGTGGTAGCGCCCTCCGAACTCATGCGTGCGCTCGATCGAGATCACATCGGATGGCTCTTCGACCACGCAGATCAGCTCGGGATCCCGGCGCTCGTCAGAGCAGATCCGGCAGCGTGGGCTGTCGGCCAGGTTGAAGCACACCTCGCAGAGGCCGATTCGCTCCTTGACCTCGCGGATCGCCTCGGCCAGCGACAGCGCCTCGTCATCGCTGACCCGGAGCAGGTGGAACGCCAGCCGCTGAGCGGTCCGGCCGCCGACACCGGGGAGCTTCGAGAGCTCGGTGATCAGCCGCTGGACGGGAGGGGCGTACACGGTCGGTGAGGGTCTGCCGGCCGCGCCCTAGAGCCCGGGGAGCCCGAGGCCGCCGAGCCCGCCTGCGATCCCGCCGAGCCGGTCCGAGGCCAGCTCCTGAGCCGCGCGCAGGCCCTCGTTGATCGCCGCCAACACCATGTCCTGGAGCAACTCGACATCATCGGGATCGACCGCCTGCGGGTCGATCGTGATCGACTTGACGACGAGGTCACCGGTCACCTTGACGTTGATCATGCCGCCGCCGGCCGAGGCCTCCACCACCTCGTCCTTGAGCGACTCCTGTGCCGCCAGCATGTCCGCCTGCATCTTCTGGGCCTGCTTGAGCAGTTGCTGCATGTTCGGCTGTGGCATCTCTCTAATCCTTGCCTTTGTCGGGTTCGTCTTCGTCCAGGAGCTCCTCGGCGTCGAACTCCTCCAGGAATCGGCGGACGAGCTCCTCGCCCGACAGGACCGGGGTGTCCGCCTGCTGCTCGGGACCGCTGTCCTCGCGCAGCTCGTAGCGCAGGGCGAGCGGCTGGCCGGTGACCGTGCGCAGCGCCTCGGAGGCCATCCGCCGGTGGTCGTCCTGCTCCGCCTTGCGCTTGAGGAAGGCGGCTCCGGCGGGGAACGCGACGGTCAGATCACGCTCGGAGACCGCTACCGGCCGGGCATCGCCGAGCAACGCGGCCAGCATTGCGTTCTCGGCGCGCACCATCTCGACGACCGCCGGCCACGCGGCGGAGATCGTCTGCAGGTCGCCGGTCGAAATGGTCGCCGACGCGACCGCGGGCTCAGGCGCATGATCCGGCTCCGGTTCGGGCTCGGCGTCGAGCACCGGCGCCGCCTGCGCCGGCGAGGTGGCCGCTGCGACCCGTTGCTGCGGGGGCGGCGGTGCCGGCGAGGCAGTGCCGGCGACCGGGACGGCCCGGAGCCCGCCACCACTCCGCAGCTCGCTCTCGAGCCGCTCGATCCGCGCCAGCAGCGCGGCCGTCGACGGGTCGACCTCGGGCGCCGCGGCCTTGATCAGCGCGAGCTCGAGCTGGATCCGCGCCTGGGCGCCGTTCGCGGTGGCGTCGAGCGCCGCGGAGACGAGGTCGAGCAGCCGCACGGCGTCGGTCTCGGACAGGGCATGGGCCTGCTCGGCGAGGCGGCGGTCGCGCTCCGGAGTGACCCGGAGCTCCGCCGGAACATCATCGAGGATCTGGACGGTGAGCAGCTCGCGCCCGTGGACCTCGAGGTCACGGAGCAGCTGGCCCGGGTCGCGGCCTGACTCGGTCAGACGCGCGGCGGCGCGCAGTGCGGCCGCGGGATCCCGGGCGATCACGGCTTCGACGGCCTCGAACAGCTGCTCGGCATCGGCCACCCCGAGCACTGCGAGTACGTCGGCCGGCGCGATCCGCTGGTCACCGGCGTAGGTGACGAGCTGCTCGAGCGTGCCCAGCGCGTCACGGAAGCTGCCGGTGGCGTGCCGGGCGATCAGCGCCAGCGCGCCCTCCTCGATGCCGATCTGCTCCTGCTCGGCGACGCGGCGGAGAACGGTCCCGACCTGCTCGACCGAGGGGCGCCCGAAGTCGAACCGGTGGCAGCGGTCGACGACCGTGGGCAGGACCTTCTGGGCCTCGGTGGTGGCCAGCACGAAGATCGTGCGCGGGGGCGGCTCCTCGAGCGTCTTCAGGAACGCGTTCCAGGCCTGCGAGGACAGCATGTGAGCCTCGTCAAGGATGTAGACCTTGTGGCGACCGGAGACGGGGGCGTAGGCGACGCTCTCGCGCAGGTCGCGGATGTCGTCGACCGAGTTGTTGGAGGCGGCATCCATCTCGATCACGTCGAGCGACATCGCGTTCGCGATCGACACGCACGAGTCGCACTCGCCGCAGGGCGAGGTGGTGGGTCCATTCACGCAGTTCAGGCAGGCGGCGAGGATCTTCGCCATGCTCGTCTTGCCGGTCCCGCGCGAGCCCACGAACAGGTAGGCGTGGTGGACCTTGTTCTGCTCGACGGCGTTCGAGAGCGTGCGCACCACGTGCTCCTGGCCAACGACGTCGGCGAAGGTGCGAGGCCGGTGGCGGCGGTACAGGGAAGGTCCGGCGGACACTCTCGCCGAGTCTAGTTGGGTGCCTGGATATTTCGATCTCGGTCCCCGGTCCTCGATGCGTGAGCGCTACGATTGCCAGCGACCGTGCTAGGCGGGGACGTAGCGGCGCCCTGAACCCGCAATCCGCTTCAGCGGGGCTGAACTCCCCTCCGAGGGATGCAGGCCCCGGGTCAGCGCCCGGTGTGCGGTGCTGATGGTCCGGTCCCGCAGCGATGAAGGCCCGTGAACCAGGTCAGGTCCGGAAGGAAGCAGCCTTAAGCGGTCACCTTCAGGCGCCTCGGGAGCGCCGGGCCGGAGCCGTGGACCGGAGTGGCGGCCCGGGAACCGATCTCGACGAGGGGTGCACGGTCACTTTCCCGGTTGGCCAAAGCGTGTCGTCTCGACTATCCTCGCGGCCTTCTCGGGACGGGACGACCGAGGAACCCACAACACATACCTGGGGGGAATGAGCGCATGTCAGTTGGAATCGTCGGTCTTGGGTACGTCGGCCTGCCGCTCGCGGTGGCGTTTGCGGAGGCCGGAGAGAAGGTTGTCGCGGTCGACGTCGACCCGCGCAAGATCGCCGCGATCAGAACGGGAGAGTCGTACGTCGAGGACATCCCGAATGAGCGCCTGCGCCAGGTGCAGTCCTCGATCGATGCCACCTCGCACTATCAGCCGCTGGCGCGAACGGATGCGGTCATCATCTGCGTCCCGACGCCGCTGACGGCGAATCGCGAGCCGGATCTCAGCGCGCTGATCTCGTCGGCGGAGGGGCTCGGTCAGGTGCTCCAGCGCGGTCAGCTGGTCGTGCTCGAGTCCACCACGTACCCGGGCACGACCCGCGAGCGGCTGGTGCCCGTGCTCGAGGAGGAGTCAGAGCTCAAGGTGGGCGAGGACTTCTGGGTGGCGTTCTCGCCTGAGCGCGTCGACCCCGGCCGCACCGACTACACGCTGCGCACCACGCCGAAGGTGATGGGCGGGGTAACCGATCGCTGCCGTGAGCGCGCCGTGGAGCTCTACAGCCGCGTGTGCGACAACATCGTTCCCGTCTCCACGCCCGAGGCCGCGGAGATGACCAAGCTGCTCGAGAACATCTTCCGCTCGGTCAACATCGCGCTCGTCAACGAGCTGGCGATCCTGTCCGACCGGATGGGGATCGACATCTGGGAGGTCGTCGACGCGGCTGCGACCAAGCCGTACGGGTTCATGCGGTTCGAGCCCGGTCCGGGGATGGGCGGCCACTGCCTGCCCGTCGACCCGTTCTACCTGACCTGGCGCGCGCGCGAGTTCCACATGTCGACCGAGTTCATCGAGCTCGCCGGCAAGATCAACCAGCAGATGCCCGTCCACTGCGTGGAGCGGATCGAGCGAGCGCTCAACGACGTCGCCAAGCCGGTCCGCGGGTCGCGGATCGCCGTCCTGGGGGTGGCCTACAAGGCCGGCG